>JAKLPW010000196.1 GCA_022013675.1 Anaerolineae bacterium
AATCTCATCCTACTTTGGGGGAAACGTACCTTAAATCACCGGCAATACCCCCGAAGCCTAAGGAGGGGCCTATTTCGGGAATAAATCCAAGCACATCCGAGGGGACATCAACTTTGCCTGGCCTTCCGCAGAGATCGCCGTCATGGGCCCTGAGGGAGCCGTGAACATCATCTCTCGTCAGGAAATCGCCGAGGCCGACGACCCCAAGGCTACCCGCGCCAGACTGATCCAGGAATACCTGGAGAAGTTTGCTAATCCCTATGTAGCCGCCTCTTTAGGCTACATTGATGACGTCATCGAACCGCACGAGACCCGTCCTCGTCTCATCAACGCCTTGCACATGTTGGAGAACAAGCGCGACACTAACCCGCCCAAAAAGCACGGCAACATGCCACTATAAGGGGGCAGGATCCCCCAGAATGTAACAGGAGAGAGGAGCAGGTTTTGGACATACAAGCTGGGATTCACGTAACCATCGTCGGCATGGCACTCGTCTTCTCTGCTCTGACGATTCTGATGCTGGCCATAATGGTGCTGAATCGCGTTTTCAGACCCAAGGAGGAAACCTCATCCAGCGTATCTGCCGACCGAGAAGGCCCAGAGGAGGAAAGCGCCATCGTTGCAGCTATAGCCGTGGCCCTATCCCTCGCATCCGAGGAAGAGGCTGAAACCCGTTCCCCAAGGCCTGTCAGTGTACTTTCCATACGCCGAGGTACAGGTGCCTGGAGAAACTGCGCGAGACTGCAATCAGTGGATCGGGGGAGCCGGCGGCCAAACCCAGCCGGCGGCCAAACCCAGCCGGCGGCCAAACCCAGCCGGCGGACAAATCCGGCCCGTAGATCCAATGCGCCAAAAACCAAGAACAGAGTAAAGCAATGTTCCCCTGGCAACACAGTTAGGAGGCAACCGTGAGGACTTTCGAACTAACCATCAAAGGCAGAACCTACCAGGTTGAGATCGGAGAATTGAGTCAGTCCCCGGTCGAGGTGACTGTCAACGGGCAGAATTATTCCGTCCAGGTCACCAAGGTGGACTCCCCAGAAAGAACCACAAGGATCGCTGCAGAGCCCAGCGTCTCTGTTTCCCCCAAGGCGACTGCTCCCAGGATACCCAGACAGACCCCGCAGGATCAGCCTACTTCCTCGGACGGCGTTGAGGTCACTGCTCCGATGCCCGGGAAGATCCTCTCCATCAAGGTGAGCGTAGGAGACCACGTGGAGGTTGGACAGATACTCTGCACGCTGGAAGCCATGAAGATGGAAATGGCGATTAACTCAGTCAGCAGTGGAACCATCGCCAAGATCAGCGTCGAAACAGGTCAAACGGTGAACCATGGTGAGACACTCTGCATCATAGCTTGATCCGAGAGGAATGACATCAATGAACTGGAACACGCTGACACAGCTATCATACGGAATAATGGAACTCACGTGGGCGAATGTCGTCATGATCGCCGCAGGGGGCATTCTGATCTATCTGGCGATCTCCAAGGAATACGAACCGCTACTCCTGCTGCCTATTGGCGTCGGATGCATCCTGGCCAATATCCCGGCGACAGGGATGACAGAAGAGCATGGCTTGCTTTGGACTCTCTATCAGGCCGGCATCGCCAACGAGCTCTTCCCCAGCCTGGTGTTCATTGGTATCGGAGCCATGACTGACTTTGGACCTCTCCTGGGAAACCCCAAACTCATTTTGCTGGGTGCGGCCGCCCAGTTCGGCATTTTCGGAACATTGATGGTAGCCACCCTGCTGGGGTTTCCCATCAACGAAGCGGCCTCCATCGGTATCATAGGGTCCGCCGACGGGCCAACGTCCATCTACGTTGCGGCCGCCCTGGCTCCCAACTTGCTAGGCCCTATCGCGGTGGCTGCGTACTCCTACATGTCGCTAGTGCCCATCATCCAGCCGCCGGTGATGAGGCTGCTCACTACCCGGGAGGAACGCCTCATCAAGATGCCGTATTCACTGAAGCCGGTATCGAAGACCACACGAGTCCTTTTCCCCATTGTCACTACTCTCATCTGTGGCCTCATCGCCCCTATGGCCACACCGCTGATCGGTATGCTTATGTTCGGCAACCTGCTGCGGGAATGTGGCGTGGTGGAGAGACTGAACCAGGCAGCCCAAAATGAGCTGGCCAACATCGTCACCATCTTCCTCGGTGTGGCCATTGGCTCGACCATGACAGCAGCCAGCTTCCTGAATTGGCGCACCTTAGGTATCGTAGCTGGGGGATTGTTGGCGTTCACACTCGACACCGCTGCCGGCGTGCTCTTTGGAAAGCTGATGTGTCTGCTCTCCGGGAGGAAGATCAATCCCCTCATCGGGGCCTCCGGTATCTCCGCCTTCCCCATGTCCGCACGCGTAGTGCAGAAGGTCGGACAAGAAGAGGATTTCTCCAACTTCCTGCTCATGCACGCTATGGGAAGTAACACGGCAGGCCAGATAGCCTCAGTGATGGCCGGCGGTGCAGTCTTGGCATTGTTGGCTCACTAGAGAAAGCCAGAAAACAGACAGGGGACCACCCGCATGGAGAACAAGGTTAACAAAGAGAAGAGAAAATGGCAAGAGGGAGTGGTCGAACCATTGCTGGAGCGCCATCCAGAACGCCGCATTCGCTTCGCCACGGCTTCGGGCATTGAAATGGATCGGGTGCTAGCTCCGTACGATGATCCCGTGGACTACCTGACGGACCTGGGCTTCCCCGGTCAGTATCCCTTCACGCGCGGCCCCTACCCAACGATGTATCGAGGACGGTTGTGGACCATGCGGCAATACGCCGGCTATGCTACGGCAAAAGAGTCCAATCTTCGCTACAAGTACCTGCTGGAGCAAGGCCAGACGGGCCTCTCGGTAGCCTTCGACCTTCCAACACAAATCGGCTACGACTCCGATCATCCTCTGGCTGAAGGCGAGGTGGGCAAGGTCGGCGTGGCCATCGACTCACTGGAGGACATGGAGACCCTCTTTTCAGGTATCCCCCTGAATGAGATAAGTACCTCCATGACCATCAACGCTCCGGCTGCCATCCTGTTAGCAATGTACGTAGCCGTGGCTAAGAAACAGGGAGCCGACCTTACTCGGCTGCGCGGCACCATCCAAAACGATATTCTCAAGGAATACGTCGCCCGCGGAACGTACATCTTCCCTCCCAGACCATCTATGCGACTTATAACCGACACCTTCCGGTACTGCAAGGACCATCTGCCACGCTGGAACACCATCAGCATCAGCGGCTATCACATTCGGGAAGCGGGCTCAACGGCCGTGCAGGAGGTCGCCTTCACTCTGGCTAATGCCATTGCCTACGTCCAGGCAGCCATAGATGTAGGCCTCGATATCGATGATTTCGCGGGCCGCCTCTCGTTCTTCTTCAACGCTCATAACAACCTGCTGGAGGAGATTGCCAAGTTCAGGGCCGCTCGGCGACTCTGGGCACGGATCATGCGGGAGCGCTTCGGAGCCCAGAGTGACCATTCCTGCAGCCTGCGATTCCATACCCAGACCGCCGGTTCCACGCTGACAGCTCAGCAGCCTGACAACAACGTTGTCCGTATAACCCTGCAAGCCCTCTCTGCCGTGCTGGGAGGCACGCAAAGCCTGCATACTAACTCGAGAGACGAAGCCCTTTCGCTACCCACTGAGGACTCAGTACAGATCGCCCTGCGCACACAGCAGATCATCGCCTATGAGAGCGGCGTCACAGACACTGTAGATCCTCTGGCCGGAAGCTACATCATCGAGCATCTGACCAACGAGATCGAGCGGATGGTACAGACATACCTTGAGAAAATCGATGCCCTTGGTGGGGCTCTGGCTGCTATCGAGAGAGGTTTCATCCAGAAGGAGATAGCCGAGAGTGCTTACCTTCACCAGAAGGCGGTGGAGACAGAAGGAGAAATCATCGTAGGTGTCAACCGATTCGCCACAGCAACGGAACAGAAGCTGCAGCGCTTGATCGTCAATCCTGCAGCGGCAGAGCAGCAGATCTCCAGGCTTAGGGCCCTTCGAGAGCGCCGTGATCAAGAGAAAGTCAACGCCACATTGAGCCGATTGAGGAACGCTGCCAGGGAAACCGACCTCCTCATGCCCATCATTCTAGATTGCGTAGAGGCCTACGCCACGTTGGGTGAGATCTGCGACGTCCTGCGTGAGGTTCTCGGCGAGTACGAGGCAACTGCCCTACTCTAGTATCACTCACCCACAGGGGGAGACAAATGATCATCAAGCTAGACCACATCGCTATGGCGGTAAAAGACCTTGAGAGCGCTCTAAAGCCTTACACTGAGGCTTTGGGACTCACCGTATCCAAAATGGAGGAGATCCAAGGTCAACAAGTACGAATCGCTTATCTGCCCATCGGAGACACGGAGATCGAGCTAGTGGAGCCTACGACCGACGACTCCGGAGTGGCCAAGTTCCTTGAGAAACGCGGGGAGGGCCTGCATCACATCTGTCTGGAAGTGGACGACCTGAAAGCCACTCTCACCAGATTAAAGGCTCAGGGCGTGCGGCTCATTGATGAGGAACCTCACGACGGAGGCAAAGGGAAGCGTATCGCCTTCGTGCACCCTCGCAGTATGAACGGGGTACTCATAGAACTGACCGAAGGGTAGAACCAGTAGAGGGAAGCTCATCGGCAGCTTCGACACGGGACCAATGGAGGTACCACCATGCTATGGGATCGCAAAGCGCTAGACGAAACACGTAGAGACCAGGAGAAGTGGGAATCACAGATCCTCCAGAAGTCCCTGGAGCAACATCCAGAGTGGGCTGAGGAGTTTGTCACAACGTCTGGCATGCCTATCAAGAGACTCTATACCCCCACTGATCTATCCGAGACGGACTATCAGCGAGATACCGGTTTCCCAGGCCAGTATCCCTTTACCAGGGGCGTACACCCCACCATGTATCGCGGACGCCTCTGGACCATGCGCATGTTCGCTGGGTTCGGGACCGCGGAGGAAACCAACGAACGTTACAAGTATCTCCTGAAACATGGTGAAACTGGTCTCTCGGTAGCGTTCGACTTCCCCACTCTCTACGGTTACGACACCGACGCTCCTGAAGCAGAGGGCGAATTCGGGAAATGTGGTGTGGCAGTCTCTTCTCTAGCAGACATGGAGATTCTCTTCGATGGTATTCCAGTAGACGAGATCACCACATCCATGACCATCAACGGGCCAGCTGCCGTCATCTGGGCCATGTACATTGTCGCCGCCGAGAAGCGGGGAATCTCGATGGAGAATCTCGGCGGAACAATCCAGAACGATGTCCTGAAAGAGTACATAGCACAGAAATCCTGGCTCCTGCCACCCAAACCATCCATGCGACTCATCGTAGATACCTTTGAATTCGGGTCAAAATACCTGCCCAAGTGGAACACCATCTCCATCAGTGGGTATCACATCCGCGAAGCAGGCTCTACGGCCGTACAGGAACTGGCATTCACTCTTGCTGACGGTTTCGCTTATGTCAAGGCAGCCATCGAAAGAGGATTGGATGTGGATAGCTTCGCTCCGCGCCTCTCCTTTTTCTTCAATGCCCACAACGACTTCTTCGAGGAAGTCGCCAAGTATCGAGCCGCTCGACGCATTTGGGCGCGCGAGATGCGGGAGCGCTTCGGGGCTATCAACCCCCGATCCTGGTTGTTGCGCTTTCATACTCAGACCGCCGGATGCTCTCTCACAGCTCAGCAGCCAGAAACCAACATCGTACGCACTACCATTCAAGCCCTGGCAGCCATCCTTGGAGGCACCCAAAGCCTCCATACTAACTCCATGGACGAGGCTTTGGCGCTCCCCTCGGAGACGGCTGTGCGTATCGCATTGCGAACTCAGCAGATCATCGCTCACGAGAGCGGCGTGATCAACTCCGTTGATCCTCTAGCCGGGAGCTATCTGGTCGAGGCGCTTACGAACCGCATGGAGCAAGAAGCCTACAAGTACTTTGAGATTGTCGAAACCCTCGGCGGCGTGATACCAGCAATCGAACAGGGCTTTTTCCAGAGGGAAATCGCCAGGAGCGCATACCGCTACCAGCGAGAGATCGAGCAACGGAAGAGAATCGTCGTTGGAATGAACGAGTACGCATCGGATGAACCCTTGACTATTCCGATTCTTCGTATGGACTCTGAAGGCGAGCGAAGGCACCTGGAACGATTGGCTCGGGTGCGGAAAGAGCGCGATAACGATCTGTTGGCGCAGCGCATCAAGGCCCTTAGGAATGCCGCCAAGAGCACGGAGAACCTGATGCCCTGTATCTTGGAGGCCGTACGAGCCAATGGAACACTTGGCGAAATCTGTGACGTCCTCAGAGATGTCTTCGGAGAATACCGGGAGCCTCCCTGTATCTGATAAAAGAGGAAGGTATTGAAAAAGGCCGCCCGCCAGACTCGGAAGTCTTCAGAAGAATAGTGTGGCCCATCATATGTTACTAAACCGCATAGCATCCAGTGCATTTCCCGCACGCGGTAGACTTCCGAAGTCTTTCTCTACACCCTCAAGAGACCGTATTCCGCCAGATAGCATTTTTGATGTATAATACCTAGCGAAGCGAAACATGAAGGAGCGAAAGATGACAGCAAGGAAAATCCGTATCCTGGTCGCCAAACCTGGCCTCGACGGCCACGATCGTGGCGCGAAAGTCATCGCTCGGGCACTCCGAGACGCGGGCATGGAGGTCATCTACACTGGCCTTCGCCAGACTCCCCAGATGATCGCAGAGGCAGCACTACAAGAAGATGTTGATGTTGTGGGCCTGAGTATTCTCTCTGGGGCGCACATGGCTCTCATACCGCGCACCGTTCAGCTTCTTAAGGAGAACGGCCAGGATGACGTAGTGGTCATCGCCGGCGGCATTATCCCCGATGACGACGTCCCAGCTCTCCAGGCGGCGGGCGTAAGGGGAGTATTCGGCCCGGGGACTCGCACCCAGGACATCATCGAATTTGTGCGCCGGGAAGTTAGCAGACGCAAGTAACACCCTAAAGTCAACATCCTCCTAGGTGACAACGTGATCCCTGAAAGTCTGATAGAAAGAACGCTGTCAGGAGAGCGCCGGGCGCTGGCTCGGTTGATCTCACTAGTGGAAAACGATGGAGAAGGAGCAAGGCAAGCTCTGGCCTCTTTGTACCCCCACACTGGCAAGGCCCACATCGTAGGCATAACCGGCGCTCCGGGCACGGGGAAAAGCACTCTCGTGAACAGGCTGGCCCTCGAACTCCGAAGCAGAGACGCTACTGTCGGCATCATTGCAGTTGACCCCACCAGTCCCTACTCGGGAGGAGCTATACTGGGTGACCGTATCCGCATGAGAGACCTCAGCGGCGACCCAGGGATATTTATACGCAGCATGGCTTCCCGGGGGAGCCTGGGAGGGCTAGCCCGGGCAACCGGAGACGTAGTCAAAATCATTGATGCTGCCGGGTACCAAATCATACTGGTTGAAACGGTAGGAGCAGGCCAGACCGAAGTTGAGATCGCTAGAACAGCGCATACCACCCTGGTCGTGGAGGCACCTGGCCTTGGCGATGACATACAGGCTATCAAAGCCGGCCTCATGGAAATCGCCGACATCCTCATCGTGAACAAGGCCGACCGTGATGGAGCCGATAACACCGTCATGTCCCTGCAGATGATGCTTGATCTGAACTCCAACACCCCGCACTCTAGTAGGCATCACGGATATAACGCGCCAGCATCGCCAGAGGTAGCGACAACTCCATCCTCGTACTGGCGACCACCAATTATCAAGACCATCGCCACCCGTGGAGAAGGCACTGCAGAGGTAGTGGACGCCATTGAGCAACACGCTACTTTCCTTCGGCAGACAGGCGGGATTCAGGCTTATGAGTTGGAACGCGCGCGGACCGAGTTCGAACGGATTCTTGTTCAGGACTTGTTGGAACGCTATCTTCGACTAGGAAGTGCTTCGGAGATTGAGACCATGCTGGAGAAGATCATCGCCCGGGAAGTGAACGTGTACTCGGCGGTGCAAAACCTACTGGATAACCTCGAAATGAGGAGAAAAGCCTAGGACATGGAACTCCTACTCATCCGCCATGGCGAATCCACTTGGAACGCGGAAGGCATCATTCAAGGATGGGGAGATCCACCCCTGAGCGAGGCTGCGCGCGCGCAAGCCCGGTCGTTGGGCCTGCGACTGAGCCAACAAGAAGGAATTACCGCCCTGTACTCCAGCACTCTGCAACGAGCACGGGAGACAGCGGAGATCATTGGCGAGCTCACCGGCACTTCGCCCCACTTCGACGATCGCCTTCGCGAGGGTGGCATCGGCGTACTGACCGGCGTCAATGTGAAAGAAGTCGAGAAACTCTACCCGGAGATCTGGCGAGACTGGCAGGAGAGCCCGTTACAGACTCCCATTCCTGGTGGAGAGGACAACGAGAACTTCCGAAAGCGGGTCACACAGGTCATGGAATCGATCTTAGCAAACCACGAGGACAATGACCAGATAGCAGTGGTGAGTCATGGTGGCACCTTTGGCATCTATCTTGCCCACCTCATAGATCTGGATATGCGCAAACGAGTGCCTTTCCGGTTCGCCAATGCGTCTTTGAGCATGATTCAACTGGGAGGCGTGCGTCCCAGAATCGCGCTTCTCAATGACACTTGTCACCTGGAGCGGAGCTAGTACACGAGGGCATGAACCCTTCACCAGTTTACGCTCGTCAGGGATCGTCAGATCCCAACCCTTCGGCGCATAGGACAGGCGTTATGTGGCAATACAGACGCACTAGACGGGGGCGAAGAGATGCTACAAGGAAAGAGGGTGAAGCGGTGTGGTGAGTATCACGATGAGTTACGCATGAGCATTCTGAGGTCAGAGTTTGACGAGCACCATGTATAGTCATTTGGAGGTGAACCGAAAGTGCAAATCGAGGGCAGAAGAAGTTACGGGGAACTGGCCATCTTCACGGGTAACGCCAATCCGGACCTGGCCCTGGAGATCTGCGAGTACTTGGATGTGCCACTGAGCGGCATAAGTATCGCTATTTATCCCAACGAGAACATCTTTGTCCAACTGCAACACAGCGTCCGATCCCAAGACGTTTTCCTCATCCAACCCACTTGCAGCCCAGTGAACCAGAGCATCATGGAACTGCTCATCATACTCGACACGCTCAAGCGCGCCTCGGCAGGCCGTATCACGGCGGTCGTGCCCTACTTTGCCTACGGGCGCAGTGATAAAAAGGATTTGCCAAGAGTTCCCATAACGGCCAGACTGATGGCCGATATCATCGGTGTCGCGGGGGCGGACCGTTTCATGACCATTGACCTCCACGCAGGCCAAATCCAGGGGTTCTTCAGCATCCCTGGTGACGAACTGACCGCCTTTCATATCCTCAGCGACCACTTCCTGCAGATGCAAATCCCTAATGCGGTCGTGGTGAGCTGCGATCTGGGATTCGCCAAGAAGGCCCGCAACTTCGCACAGAAGTTGGATTTGCCCATGGCCTTTGTAGAAAAGCGACGCACCGGTATGTGCGCCGAAGCACTGACCGTCATTGGCGAAGTCGGGGGCAAAAACATCATCCTGGTGGATGACGAGGTGGATACGGGCGGATCTATAACTGAAGCCGCCCGCATCCTCAAGAAGCATGGTGCCAGGGACATCTATGCCGGATTCACCCATGCCACCTTCTCCTCACCGGCCATTGAACGGTTCCTGGATAGCCCCATCACGGAGATCATTACTACAAACACAGAGCCCATTCCCGAAAGAGATAAGCTCACTAACCTGACCGTACTCTCAGTTGCTCCGCTTCTCGGAGAAGTGATCCGTCACGTGCACCTGGGCATATCGGTGGGCGAGCTGTTCGACGAATAGGGGCCAGGTTCGCTCGCCACTCAAATTGACAACCCTGTTCCTCTCTGCTATACTACTATCCGCACTCTGGATGGAGAGGATGCTATCCACTACACACGGAGGGATGGCAGAGCGGTCGATTGCGACGGTCTTGAAAACCGTTGTGGGGGCAACCTCACCGGGGGTTCGAATCCCTCTCCCTCCGCCAGTACAACCGAATAGATAGTATGTGGGGAGGTGCCAGAGTGGACGATCGGGGCCGCCTGCTAAGCGGTTGAGGGGTCAAAAGCTCCTCCCAGGGTTCGAATCCCTGCCTCCCCGTCACTCACCCTCGTAGCTCAGGGGATAGAGCGCTGCGCTGCGGACGCAGAGGCCACAGGTTCGAATCCTGCCGAGGGTGCCTTGATTGGTATGTCGTCTTCTCTATGGGTCCCACTTCGACCCAGGTTCCATAAGATGTGCTGTCGAGCCGTATGCACGTTCATATCCGATTGAGGAGATGCCCTTCAGTGTAGCCTACCGCTTTCTTCCGGTAGGTCTTTTCTTATGCGGTCTGTTGAAGAGAGAGGCTTCGGAAGTCTAGTGAGTAGCTTGTCCAACACCCAACGAAGCCCTGTTTGCAGTAATGTATGAAGTGTGGTAACCTTGTCAAACAGAATCCACAAGAGGGCATTTGGCAATGAAGAGAGACCTCATTTGTCTCACAGACCTGACGTCAGAACAGGTATGGGAAATCCTGGATCTAGCGACGAAGCTCAAGCAAGAATGGACAGAGACTGGGAATAAGCCAACCCTGGCCAACAAGACGCTGGCCATGGTATTTCAGAAGCCATCCCTGCGCACGAGAGTCTCATTCGAGATGGCAATGAATCACCTGGGTGGTAACGCCATGTATCTCTCGCCCAATGAGATTCGCCTTGGGGAGAGAGAGAGCGTACCCGATGTTGCCCGGGTGCTCAGTAGATACGTGGATGGGATCATGGCCAGAGTCTTTTCCCACGACCACATCCTGCAACTCGCCGAGTACTCCCCGGTGCCAGTAATCAATGGGCTGTCTGATTACAACCATCCTTGCCAGGCATTGGCCGACATGCTCACTATCCGTGAGCACAAGAGCGCCTTTCCGAATCTCAAGCTCGCGTGGGTCGGTGATGGCAACAACGTGCTCCACTCCTTGCTCTTTGCAGCCTCAAAGCTCGGCATGGACCTTACCGCCGCTATCCCAAAAGGCTACGAACCCCTGGAGGACGTCGTCTTGCAGGCGCAAGAGATAGCCAAGGAGACAGGGTCATCCATTGAGATGACCAACGATCCAGTCGAAGCGGTCCGCGATGCCGACGTCATCTATACCGATACGTGGGCAAGCATGGGGCAGGAAGAAGAGCGAAAGAAGCGACTCCAGGAATTCCCTCCATACCAGGTGAACGCAGCGCTGGTTTCAAGAGCGAAACCAGATACCATCGTGATGCATTGCCTCCCAGCCCACAGAGGGGAAGAGATCACCGATGAAGTGGCAGACGGACCACACTCCGTGCTGTTTGATGAGGCCGAAAACCGGATGCACGCCCAGAAAGCAGTTCTGGCCTTGCTTATGAGCTGATAGTTTCTCTTCTCCATTCTTCTAGTCGAGAATGGTCATGGGCGTGCGCCTGGTAATCCATATCAGCAGACGTAAAGGGCAGGTAGTGGCGTGCAGAGTTTCTCTGACATACTATGGGTTCTCCTCAGAATCGATACCATCGCAGCAGTAGATATCCTGCTGGTCACTCTGGTTTTCTATGCGCTGCTTCGACTCATACAAGGCACACAGGCCGTCCAGCTCCTACGTGGGATCATCTTCGTAATTCTCGTAGTAGTGATGGTCAGTGGCCTCTTCCGTCTCACCGCGTTCAATTGGCTACTCCGTAATGCGATTCCTGCCCTGCTAGTCGCCGTGCCAGTCATTTTCCAGCCGGAACTTCGCCGTGCCTTGGAGAGGCTTGGCCGGGCAGGAGGAATCGTTGTCTGGCCTCTAAGGGAAAGCAAACCAGAGAGAACCATACAGGAGATCACGGAGGCCTGCGCAGACCTGTCCAAACGAAAATGTGGGGCGCTCATCGTCCTTGAGCGCGAAACCGGCCTGCAGCAGTACATTGATACTGGTGTCGCTATCAACGGTGACCTCTCGGCTGAGCTACTCCTCACCATCTTTTTTCACAATACAGCTCTACATGACGGTGCCGTGATATTACGCGGGGGAAGCATTGCCGCGGCGGCTTGCGTGTTACCTCTGGCCAAGCTGCTGGTTGGTAAGGGGCACTTCGGCACTCGACACCGCGCAGCGATAGGAGCAACAGAGGAAACGGACGCGATCTCCGTCGTCGTCTCAGAGGAGACTGGCACTATCTCTATCGCCAGGAGTGGGCGCATGGTACGCCACCTGGATGAACGGCGACTACGCAGGATACTGGAAGCACTACTGCAGCCAGATGCTCCTCAGCGCAATCTTTCGGACTGGATCAAGGATCATGTATCTCGAAGGGACACATCGCTGCATGAGTGAAATGCGATCAACCCAGGACCAGACCAGAAAGAGAGTTTCGCTATATGACAACTTAGGATCGGTTATGCTGGCCTTGTTCCTGGCGATCCTGGTCTGGGTCGTGGCCACCTACGAGGCAGACCCACCCAAGACGGGTGTCATTCAG
>JAKLPW010000197.1 GCA_022013675.1 Anaerolineae bacterium
ATTGAGGAATTGGAACTGTCTGTGCGGGCCTACAACTGTCTCAAGCGAGCCAGCATCGCTCGGGTTGGCGAGGTCCTGAATATGTTGGAACAGGGAGAAGATGAGCTCCTGGCCATTCGCAACTTCGGAAAGAAATCCCTGACAGAATTGATGGAGAAGCTAAGGGATAGAGGATTGGTTTCTCCAAAGCAGCTAGAGACAGAGGGCGGGGGAGACGCAGGAACGAACCCGGTGGCATGAAAGTTTCGGCATGGCCCATGAGGTCGTTGCCGGTATTGCGGCTTGAGGGTGAGTGATAATGAGACATCGTGTGGCGGGCAGGCATCTGAACCGGGATTCAGGGCATCGTGGGTTGCTGTTTAGGAATCTAATAACGGAGTTGTTTCGGCACGAGCGTATCCGAACAACGGAGGCTAGGGCTAAGGCTATTCGCGCGCGTGCGGAGAAGCTGATCACGATTGCCAAGACGGGTGTGGCGAGGCAAGAGTCTGGTGAGTATGATGCGCACCAACATCGGCTGGTCGCTGCAGTGGTTACTGACAATGTAGTGGTGAAGAAGCTATTCGCGGAAATTGCCCCTCGCTACAAGACACGGCCAGGTGGCTATACTCGTCTGTTGAAGCTGGGTCCCAGGAAGGGCGATGGGGCCAGTATGGTATTGCTGGAGTTGGTGGAGTAGTCTCTGGAGGTGGCGGGCTGGCAGATAGGACTCGTTTTCGGGCAACCGTGGAGTATGATGGCTCCGACTATCACGGCTTTCAGATCCAGCCGGGAACGCCGACTATCCAGGGAGCATTAGAAGTAGCACTTGCAGAGATTACACAGGGGTGCGATGAAGGGGCTCCGGGGAGAGTTGTTGGAGCGGGTCGTACGGATGCCGGAGTCCATGCTGTAGGGCAGGTCATTCACTTCGATAGCCTGTGGTCTCGATCCACGGTGGAGCTACAGAGAGCAGTGAACGCGCTTCTGCCGCTGGATATAGCTGTGAGAGATCTGGCGGTGGCCCCTGATGGGTTTCACGCGCGCTATAGTGCCAGCAGTAGGCAATATGTCTACTCGGTACTCAATCAGGAAGAACGGTCGCCACTTAGGGAACGCTATTCCTATCGAGTTTCAGGCGAGACCGACATAGCGGCGATGAACAAAGCGGCAAGTTACGCAATAGGGACGCATGATTTTGCGGCTTTCGGCCAGCCACCATCGGGTTCGATAACTGTTCGGACGTTGTATCGAGCTGACTGGACACGTGAGGGAGATGTAGTTGAGTTCGTCGTCGTAGCGAATGCCTACTTGCGCAAGATGGTTCGTAGGTTGGTGGGAACGCTCTTGTGGGTAGGCCAAGGGACTATGAGCAGTAAGGAGTTCGAGGACATCTTGCTGAAGGGCGATATCGGTCGGTCTGCTCCGTCGGTACCCCCCTGTGGACTTTGTCTTACGAGAGTGAACTACTAGATTCTGTTAGGTAGTAGAAGGAGTTGCGGACAGGTGAAAACGTACGCAGTGAAAGCAGCGGAGATTGAACGTCAATGGTATTTGGTAGACGCAGAGGGGAAGACTCTGGGGCGGTTGGCTTCAGAGATCGCAAAGATACTGCGAGGCAAACATAAGCCTATCTTCACTCCTCACCTGGATACCGGTGACTATGTAGTTGTGGTCAACGCAAAGAAGATACACGTGACGGGTAAGAAACTCGAGGCGAAGAGATATTATCGCTACTCAGGGCACCCGGGTGGGTTGAAGAGTATTGTTCTGGGAGAGATGTTGGCGAAGCACCCGACGCGCGTGATAGGACTGGCGGTGCGTGGTATGCTACCCAAGAATCGCCTGGGAAGAGCCATGATCAAAAAGCTCAAGGTATACGCGGGGAGTGAGCATCCCCATGAAGCACAGGGACCTATTCCGTTGGATCTCTAGTAGTTCATGGTGCAGCATGTGACTCACTATGGAATGGTGTGAAGCTTAGATAAGTTATATGGCGGGAGGAGTTGAGTGTCGAGCAGGTATTTTTATGGGACTGGACGCCGGAAGTCGGCGGTGGCTCAAGTACGTCTTTACCCCGGTGAAGGGACCATCGTCATCAACGATAAGTCAGCAGAGGAGTACTTCCCACTGGAGTCGTTTAGGATGCGTGCGGAGGAACCGCTGAAGGTGACCGGGATGGAAGGCAGCTTCTCGGTGTCGGTGAAGGTTGGCGGTGGTGGTATAAGCGGTCAGGCGGATGCTGTGCGGCATGGAATCGCACGCGCTTTGTTGGTTTCTGATCCGGAACTGAGACCAATACTGCGCAAGGGTGGATTCCTGACCCGTGACCCGCGGGTGAAGGAGCGCAAGAAGCCGGGCCTCAAGCGTGCTCGCAAGGCTCCGCAGTACACCAAGCGCTAACGAGTCACGGACGCGGCGAGTACGGCAGGAAGATGAAGAGATTGGTGAAGGTATATGTCTCTGGAAACGTCTGGGTGTCGTGCGAGGCCATTTTGACCGCAGTATGGTAGCATAGAATAAGCATGAGGTTGGGCGGGAGTGTAGCTCCCGCCCTCTTTTGTTTGGAATTACTACGCCAAGAGGCAGCGGATCTGTGGGTTGGCAGAGACTCTTGATCGGGTTCTAGTCCGCTGGCTTTGGACTGGAAAGGGAAGCCCTCTAGCATTGGTGCTAGATGGCTTCCCTTCATTATGAGGATGTAGGGTATGCATGTAGGCATACTCCTGCTGTTGCGGCAGGAATACGACAGATTGCTAGGAGAAGTACAGGATGCTCGCTGAGAGAAGGCCCCAAAGACCGACGTCAAGGATCAAGTGTTTGTCTCCGAGGGCGATTTCCTCAGGTGCACCCCCCTCACCTTTGACCTGGATCAGGTATAAGTAGCGTAGGAGACCGTAGACGACCAGAGGGATGGTGAGCATCATCATGTGATTGGGTGGTAGATTCGGAGCAGAGAAGGTGTAAAGAGAGTAGGCGACAACGGTTGTGGATGTGGCGATGTTCAGAACATTGTCGATTAGTTGGAGATTGTATTCATCCAGGATGGCGCGGTGGTCGTTGGCGTTGCTTTTAAGCAGAAGGAGTTCGTGGCGACGCTTGCCGACGGCGATGAAGAGGGCAAGGGAGCTCATGCAGACGTAGAGCCAGGGTGAGAATCGTTCAACCGGGAAGACGACCGTGCCCGCCATGACGCGAAGAACGAAGCCTGCGGCCACGGTGAGAACATCCACGATGACGATGTTCTTCAGGAAGAACGAGTAGAGGATCATGGTGACGAGATAAATGAGCTGAACGGTACCGAATCGTGGCTCGAGGACAAATCCCAATGAAATGGCCACTGCAATGAAAACGACAGCCGCCACGATTGCTATGGATGGCTTGAGTTTTCCTGATGCTAAAGGACGGTTCTTCTTGGTGGGGTGTTGGCGATCTCGTTCCATGTCAACTAGGTCGTTGATCAAGTAGACGCTAGATGATAGCAAGCAGAAGAGAACGAAGGCCGCTGTCGTCCGCAGAACTACTGAAGGGACAAGAAGTTTCTTGTCGAAGATCAGGGCTGCGAAAATAAAGACGTTCTTGGCCCACTGTTTCGGCCTCATGGTTTTCAGTAGATGCTTGAGCAAGGCTGCTGTCCTCCTGGTTGAGTATCCCTCTGAGCAGTGAATGGCCTGTGTTTCCTCGCGTGTGTGGCTTATGTTGCTCCTGAGGTGTTCACGAAACCACAGTTTACCCCATTTCGGGATCTCCGTCAATTTCCGATACCTAGTGAATAGGTGAATCCCGGGTGTTTGCGTGGAGGCCGAAAGGCGAGTGGTGTCCTGGTACTCAAACAGATGATTCCAGGAGGGCATACAGGATAAGACGTTCGCTAGACTTGACATTGAGGTATGCTTGTGCTATAATTGATATATCAATGACAATGTCAAATCATGTTAGCTCTTGTACAAGGGAAAAGGTGAGGTTGGGACGGAACCGGTCAAACAGGTTAGAGATGGCATCAGGTAAGGGGAGGCCAGAAAGACAATGACGGGTATGCTATTTAGTGTGATGATGGTAGTGGTGGGGTTTATAGCTCAGTTTGTGGACGGTTCGCTGGGTATGGGATACGGGGTCTTCTCTACATCGTTGTTGGTGGGCATAGGGCTACTGCCCGCCATTGCCAGCGCATCAGTACATACCGCTGAGGTGTTCACGACGCTGATTTCGGGTTTCTCTCACTGGCGTCTGGGCAACATCAAGAAAGAACTGGTTCTTCCGATGATCATACCTGGAGTGATCGGTGCCGTCGGTGGGGCGTATCTCCTCACTGCTATCCCGGGCAAGGCTATCAAGCCGTATGTGGCTTCTATCCTTTTTGTGATGGGAGCTGTCGTACTGGTGCGCTTTGTTCGTAAGAAGAATATAGTACCCAACGGCGAGATGACTCCTTTGTGGAAGGTAGTCATGCTTTCACTAGTCGCGGCCTTCATGGATGCTCTGGGGGGTGGGGGGTGGGGACCCATCGCCACTCCCAGTCTCATTCTCAGCGGGAATCACGAGCCTCGTAAGGTAGTGGGATCGGTCAATCTGGTAGAGTTCTTCGTTACTGTCGCGGCCGTTATAACCTTCCTTGTCAGGATTGGACCGGAACACTTCGAATGGGGTATCGTAGCGGCGTTGCTGATCGGTGGGGTTATAGCTGCACCGATAGCGGCCTGGATATGTCGCAGGATACCCGCGCGTGCCTTGGGCGTTCTGATTGGCGCAACGCTGATGGTGCTAAATGCCCGTACACTGATACTGTCCCTGTTCTAGGCGGTTCATCACTGAGAGTGAGGATGGCCCAGAGCATGGATGCGAAGAGCCGTGAGCAATAGAATCGACAGAGCCGCGACTGTGAGAACGACGGGAATGATTTGCTGAGGGAGGTTGGCGCCTGTCTCAGGCAATTGTGGTGGAGTTGGTTCCTGAGTAGGATTGATCTTTGCAGCGGTGGGGCTGCTCTGAGGACGCGGCTTCTTAGTGGGTGTGGCCGTTGGCGGCGAAGTGGGGGTAGGAGGGGGATGTCCGTGGGCGTTGGAGAAGGTGGCTTTGAGGGAGTGCGTGTTGGCACCGTCTGGCGGAGTCCGTGCTGGCTCGGGGCCGCCCAGGTACTCGGTCCCACCGCCTAAAGTAGCAGCCCGGTAAGGGCAATGATCACGAGTAACGGCAAATAGCGGCGACTCTGTTTGGGAGAGTTCATGTTTTTCCCCCTCGATGCAAGTGTATTGTTTCCTGCAGCTCAAGGCTGCTCTTGAGTGAACGCTGGAAAGTGAAGCGGAATGTAGAGTTGGTATCCTCTGTCGATGATAGCGTCCATGTAGCGTTTCCAATGCTGACCTAGCACAGTAAGCTGGGTTGGATCGTTGGCCTCGAACAAAGCTCCGTTCATTCCGGTCTGTGTTTCAAAATCGTAGTAGGGCTCATTTAGGCTATACCAGAGCCAGCGTTGTACCAGATGGGCCTCGTCCTTAGGGTAACCTGTGCTCTCGTCGCTGGCCACCCGCAGGAAATCAAAGACTTGGCTCATGAAGTTCATGACCACGATGTCACCTGCGACACGATCACCGTATCCCAGATACTCCGAGGGCATCAAAACACCGAACTCGGAGATGATGAGAGGCTTGCCCTGTTCTCCCTGATCTGCCAGCCACTGCCGGAAGTCCTGCACCAGGCGGATGAAGATCTGAGGATCGGCATTGTCCATGATGGTGTATAGCTCTCCCTCGTCGTGACTGAGTCCGGCTGGAATGCCACAACCCCATGATCCTCTTTTCTCCTGCAAAATCTGGACGTGGATATTCCAGACATCTATTGGCATAGGCTCTCCATAGGCAGTTTGATAGGCTGCTAGCACATGATCCAGCCATTCCCTGCGTAGTGGCGTTGGTACCACTACGCCGCCGATGGCTACCTGCGCCGTGGGATCGTGCTCCTTGATGAAAGTATAGCACTCATGGTAGATAGTCGCGTACTCGGTGGGTGTACGATTGTCCTGGGAGATGCACTCCGGCTCGTTGCCGATGATCCACAGAGCCTCGGGGTTGGCGGCGATGATCTGCGCGATGTTTGCCCAGTCAGGTGGGTATGAAGTGGGGGAGACACGAATTACCTGTGCGTACTCCATGCCGCCAGGGCACAAAGGGACTAACGTCGTACCCCAATTCGAATACCAGCCGATGTGGAGTTGTCCTACGGGATAGTCGGCGATGTCGCCATAGGCTGGGTTGACCCCTACTCCAAAGCGTGATGTGCAGGAGTCTTCTGGGCCATGGCAGAGAGCCGTCTGAGTGGGGAAACATAAGACGACAGACAGTGCCAGTGCAGCTCTGAGAAGCCGCCTTGCCCTACGAAGCATCCCGTGTCCTCCGAGCCGGCTTCTTGGAGGTGCTGTGAGAAGTTGGCCATCAAGAAGCCCGAAACATAATGTACCTGACGCCAGGAGTTATTCCCCTATCTCCGCCAGACGTTCTCCGGCGTCCAGCAATTCCTGGACAAGAGCCGGATGGGTCGCTTCCGCGTAGATACGCAAGACTGGCTCTGTTCCGGATGGCCGGAGTAGCAGCCAGCTCCCGTCAGCCAGGTGATACTTGACTCCGTCGCTGTTATTCACGCCCATGACTCGCATATTCCCCAGTTCTACTGGAACGTTGTTCATGAGCTGCTTCACCATCTCGGCCTTGTCGAAGAGCCGAGTGCGACGATCCCGCCGGCTGTAGTAGAAGTGCCCAACATCGTCCAGCAATTCATCAATGATAGTATGCAGGGGTTTTCGCTGAGTTGCTATGATCTCCAGAAGCAGCAGACCCATGAGCAGGCCGTCACCTTCCGGTATGTGTCCCTTGATGCTAATGCCTCCGCTTTCCTCGCCGCCGATGAGGACGTCCTCTTTCAGCATCAAGTCGCTGATGTAGTTGAATCCAACCGGGGTCTCGAAAAGGGGTAAGCCGTAGCGCTCAGCCAGTCGGTTGATCAGTTGGGTCGTGGAGATGGTTTTGACAATTGCACCTTGCCATCCCCTTACTTCAACGAGGTGTCTGAGTGTCAGGGCAAAGATGCGATGAGGATCCACGAAATGGCCACAGTCGTCTACTGCCCCGATGCGGTCGGCATCGCCGTCAGTGGCCAGCCCCACGTCATAGCCACCCTCTGTGATGGTCTGGATTAGCGCCCCCAGGTTTTGCTCGATAGGTTCAGGATGGATACCGCCAAATCCCGGATTTAGTTCCCCCCTGATTTCCTTTACCTCACAGCCCATTTCCTGTAAAAAGTGGGGGATGTACCCTCTACCAGCGCCGTACATCGGATCTGCAACAACGCGTAGTCCTGCTCGGGAAATTACAGAGAAATCCACAAGTGTTCGCAAGTGATCCAGGTAGGATGGCAGAGGGTCGAAGCGGGTGATACTTCCCCAGCCAGGACATGCGTCTGCTAGTCCCCCATTTTCCAATTTCCAGTTTGCCTCTAGAGCCTCCACGCCGTCTCGCAAGTTCTTGGTAAGATGGGCCTCAATAGCCGAAGTTTCAGAAGGCATAGCTGCTCCACCGTAGCTGGCCTTTATCTTGATGCCATTGTAACGCGGGGGGTTGTGGCTGGCGGTGATCATCACTCCAATCGATGCCCCAATGGTCTTAACAGCGAATGAGAGCGCGGGGGTAGGACAATCGGATTTGGAGACGTAGACTGATATGCCATTTCCGGCTATCACGCTGGCTACCTGGGCTGCATAGCGATCTGAAAGGAAGCGAGTGTCGTAGCCAATGACTACGGGTGGACAGTTGGGACAGGCCTGATTCTGCCGAGGGGCGATGCCTTGTTGTTCCAAGATGAAGTCGGCCAGGGCTTGTGCTACCTGGCGTACGTTGGCGAAGGTGAACTCATCGCTGATGACAGCACGCCAGCCGTCCGTTCCGAACTTGATGGCCATAGATTCTCCTGAATGTTGAAATGTCGACGAGCGCTACCTCAGAGGGGCAAGCGCGTTTGTTGTTATGCTGTGGGCGGTGAGAGTGTCAAGTACAGTGTAGTATATTCATCCTCTTGAGAGTGTCAACTACTGACCTTGAGAGGGTGTTGCGAAAGGCACACGACCAGACATCGGAGATCTTCGACGGAATATCGATAGGCTCAAATCAGCTTAGAACCGCACAGGACCGATACGGGGCAATCGCGGCACAGACTTCCGAGGTCTCTTTGGCAACACCCTCGACCTTGAAAGAGTGTTGAAGTTCGGAAGTCTGTTTCGCGCAGGAGGTGCTAGGTTTGTGGAAGGGTCTATCTGGAGCCGCTGCGCTCTGGGGTTACTTCGCCTGTCTGAAAACCAGGGGAAGGCGCAACTCGAAAGGTTCTGCGATTGGGGCTATTAGATCAAGACGGAGGCTTTCTCCACTCTGCCAGAGGATGGAGTCCGCCGCTCCGAATCCATCCACCTTGAAATGCACCAGGTCGTTCGGGGCCCCTCCTTCCTTCTCTGGTGTGCTCGGGTCATCACCAGGAATAGTGAGGGAGTAGGCGGATTCCTGCTCCACGCTGAAAGCTTCGGTCTGCGCATATTGATCTCCATTGATCCAGGCAGAGACGACTGTGCCATCAGACACAGTGTCGCCATGCAGTCGGACGACTCCCCAGACGCTCAGCGGCAAGGGAGGCGGCCCGGATATCACGGGCGGCCCTTCGATCCGGTTCTTCTGGCTCTGTGTGGCCTGTGGAGCTTCTCTTTCAGCGCTGGAGAGGAAAATGGAGGTTTCCCTCTCATTGCTTAGAGTCCAGTCGCCGGAGTGCGTAACTCGAATCCAGTAGCCAGATCCCGGAGCCATCACTATCAGGTCATTGGCTTCAGGTGGGGCCGAGGGATCGTACATCTTCCAGGGATCTGCTTGGTCGAAGGCGTTGTAGGCGAAGACCAGGTCGTACTTGCCTGCAATGGAGGCCAGCGCGTCACCGATGGGTTGAGCGTTCAATGATGGATAGCCTATCAGGTTCCAGCCAGCCTGGAGGGGGGTGGTTGGAGATGGCGATGTGGAGCTTGGAAGGACCCATGAGACTGAGGAAGTGGTGTGAAGCCACAGCCCTTTTGACTCATCAATCGTCAGCAGGTCATTGGAGAAAGAAGGGGCGCTGGGATCGAATCTCTTCCAGGGATCGTTCTGGTCAGAGGCATCATAGGCATATACCAAGTCATAGTGGCCCGCAATGGAAGACAGCACCGCTGCTGGAGATGTGTCGTCGGGATGTTCGGGTACTGAGACCAGATTCCAGCCCGAGGCCAGGAGCAGCGTTCCTGCGATGGGCGTGGGGGTGGGCGTCGGCGTCGGTGCGCCGACTAACACGAGGTTGCGGATGCCCCAGTGATCGTAGATGGGCGGATAGCGGGTATTATCGAAGCGGAGGTAGTTTAGATTCGTGTTGCTCACGTAGAGATCAGGGAGCGTAATCTGACGAGATTCCCAGACGTCGTTTCCTGTCGCAGCGATGCTTACATGGTAGAGAACATTGAGGACTAAACGAACCTCGTTGCCATCATCTACGTCGAAGGCATCGAAGGAGATAGTGACGTCCCCAGTCATGGGCTCGAAGCGATAGAGGATATCGTCCGGATGCGACAAATCACCGCCTGGGATGTATCCGTAGGCCTCATAGGCTGGTAGCGGGATGGCCGGGTCTGGATCGGTTGTGGGAGTGGGGGTGGCAGTGGGCGCTACCGGTGTAGCAGTTGACGTTGCAGTAGCTTCAGGCGTGGGGGGAGGATCAGCGTTTTCCAGCCAGG
>JAKLPW010000198.1 GCA_022013675.1 Anaerolineae bacterium
ATCCAGAGTGACGATGAGGCCGGCCAGCGATTGCATCCCGACCGCCGCGACGGCCACGCCGTATGCGCCAGCGAAGTTGTGAGCGAGGAAGACAGCACCTCCGACTTCTGGGCAGCTTCCCACATGGCCTTGGCCTCCTGGGCCGTACGCGCCAGTGGCTTCTCACACAGCACGTGCTTCCCCGCCTGAACCGCCATCACGCAAGGGTCGTGGTGCATGAAGGGCGGAGCGGAGTTGTCCACGAGCTGGATGTCGTCGTTCTCCAGCATCTTGTGCCAGTCCGTGTAGTACCCCTGGTAGCCATAGCGCCTGGCAGCGCGTGCAACTGCGTCCTCCTGGCGCCCGTACATGGCAATCAGTACCGGCACGGCGGGAGGCGGGTCCATGATGTAGGGGATCTTGCGATAGGCGTTGCTGTGAGCTTTGCCCATGAAGGCATACCCCAGAATCCCGACGCCTACCTGAGGCGCTAGCTCCCCAGTGGCAAAGTCTCCGACCGGCGTGAATCCAGTTTCGTCTCTCATGCAAGTCCTCCTCATGATTGAACGGTGGATCCTACGGCTCTCCCCGGGCCAGGGTGTGCAGCCGGGCTTCACTCCACCTGATAGGTCCATGTGACGTCGCAGACGGGGCAGTTCCACCAGGAGGCGGTGATCTGAAACGTGTCTCCGGGACGTCCCTGGGGGACCACCAACGTCCATGTCCTGGCGGTTTCGCCGCTGAATGTGTTGGACCACGGCCAATAAGGGAACGGCTGGGAGGGCTGGATACTCCCGCTGTGGCTAGCATCCGCACGGTACTGAAACCTTGCCCCCGGGTTGCCCTCCGCGACGGTGCCGCTGTGCACAAAGTTGACCGTGAGAGGATGCGATTCCCCAGGCGTCAGCACCGGCGGGGGCGCATCAAAAGTGGATCGGATAGTGACATTGTAGTACTCAAAGCCGAAGTCGACTTCCCTATCGTTAATGGCAATGGCGGTCTCGCTCACAGAGTACACGACGAACTTGCCCTCGAAACGAGCCTCTGCGTAGTAGTCAGGCATGGATCCGCCCCCGTAGTACGCGAGTGGCGCGCCATTGGCATTGATGACCGGGCCCCCTACTCTGATCCACCTCGGCGGGTTGACCGTGCTGCTCACCGTGGTCGGAGTTGGCTTCTCCGGCGACTCATAGATCACCTTGATCCAGTCGAAGCCCACCCACCTGAACCGTATCTTGCCTCCGGCCGGCTTACCTCCGTAGACCGTGAAGCCCAGCCAGTTGTCCCCATCTTTCAGCTCAATCTCTATCGGCTGGTTGCCCCTCCCGATCCTCTTCCCATTGGCATCCAACACGTCCAGATAAGCTATGAAATCGTGATCCCTCACCCGCACCACGATGTCCTTCCCCTCCGACTCGTAGTTGGTCCACAGCTCATCCTCGGCCTCCGAATCGGCCTGCCGCACCGCCAGCTCGTAGCGCGGGAACTCCTCAACCCCAACCAACCCGTCTTCTAGTTCCTCCCACAGCTCACCCATCAAGTCCCAATCGATCAGATCCTTGTACCCGAAGTACAGTACCCTGTCATACTCGTCCCCGGTATCATCTGCCGTGGCTCCCGACGAGTAGACCTCGAACTCTCCCGTATCAGCATTAAAGGTGATCGCCCTCTCTTCTTTCCCACCCTTTGACCAGGCCGGGAAGTTGGGATCAGAGACATAGAGCTTGTTATCCTCTATGCGGTACGCGATCAACGCGTGCCCGAATACCTCGCCGTCTTCGTCCTTCCCGTAGATGCCCACGAATTGTGGAGCCTGGGTCACCAGCATGGAGTATGCGAACGCGTTGAAGATCACGTGGTCGGTGTACTTGTTTTAGAACGCCGACCAGAACTTCCGCCCATGGCCGTCCCAGTCCAGCGACTCCTGTGTCACCGACGCCAGCCTGTAGCCCAGCTCATCGTCCGCCCACAGGGTGGGGGTATCCCGATAGCGGTTGTCATAGTTGTCGTATTTGCCGTACAGTGACGACCCAAGTTCCTCGATGAAGTAGTACATGGCCGAGATGCTCTGGCCCGCACAGTGACCCCCGGGTGAAATGAAAGATCCATAGTTGGGGAAGTACCAATCGTCGACGCCATGCACGAATCCTGTCTCTTTGTCACCGTAGAGGTCGTCCACGAGAATGGCGCTCACCAGCACGTCCCTGGAGATGTCCCTCGTCACCACGGTCACCGAGTCTGCGGTCGATTCCAGCAGAGCCAGGCCCTCCACCTCACCACTGCCAGCATCGTAGGCGAAAGCCATGGCGAATTCGTCCGCCGAGATCTCAATGGGAATGGTCATGGTCAGCAGCTCATCAGCCAATGCCTCCCCGCCCCGGATCTCGATCAGCGGAGAGACGGGATTGAAATGCTGGCCCAGGTCGTGGGCCACCACCTCTCGTGAGGTGATCTCGAAACTCACGTTGTCCGCGTAGGCGCCGGGTGGCACCTCGATACTCAGGCCATCGAGCGGATCACCGGGCGCTGACACCTCTATCGTTCCACCGCCAGGCCCGATCGTTCCTGCGGCGACAGAAACGGCATCCCCTAGATCGAGGGAGCCAGCGGCCGGCGGCGCCGAAGTCGGAGCCGGCGTGGCCGCGGCAAGAGTTGCCGAAGCCCTTCTCTCCTGGGTGGGCTCAGCAGCGCCAGCGGGACTCGGCGGGACAGGGGCCTCGAGTCGATCACAGGAGACAGCAAGGACGAGGATCAGCGTGATCAGAAGTAGGGTCGTTTTCCATCTACGAGAGGTCATGATCTTTCCCCTTTCTCACCGACTGCGCGGTTCGATCTTGGTCAGGCGTGACTACAGGCGTGATCAACAGGGCGGGAGTAGGGGCAGGTTTCGCTCGTGCAGGAACCATTCCTGTGCCACCAGGGCCGGATCCGATTGCAATCGTTCGGGTCGGATAGGGCCGAAACCTGCCCCAACTTCTCGGCCAGACCCCTAGCATGGTGCGGTCAATTCCACGGAGAAGCGGCTGACGAGCCCGCAACGTTCTGCAGAGAATACTAGGCTGCTTCAGTTTTGTCAAGTGGTTCTGAGCGTCTCCTGACCTACTTGTTGGGTGAGCGTCTCCTGACCGAACCCTTCGCCTCATTCCTCTTCCCTCCACTCAAAACGCAACTCCAGCTCTTGCCCGTACACCAGCTTCACCGCGCGCTGCACGAATCTCGCGTAGCGGTGCTCCAGGAAATCCAGGGCGTACTGATCGCGGCAGGTGATGGTCAA
>JAKLPW010000199.1 GCA_022013675.1 Anaerolineae bacterium
CTCGCAGCATCTACGAAGACATCGTGCGCCAGCGACGCGACCCCGCCATCCTGGAATACGTCGGACGCAACGCTTTCCGTGCCCGCATATACCCCATTCCCGCCCACAGCGAGAAGCGCGTTCAATTGGAGTACAGCCAGATACTAGCCATGGATCAAGGTATCGTGCGCTATGTCTATCCCCTCAGCACGGAGAAGTTCTCACCACGCCCCCTGGAGGAGGCTGTCGTCACCGTTCGCCTCAGGTCCGAGGAGCCTATCAAATCGATCTACTGCTCCAGCCACGACGTCGCCATCGACCGGAGAGAGGATTACAGTGCGACCATTAGCTATGAAGAGTATGACGTCGTGCCGGACAAGGATTTCGAATTATACTATACCGTCTCGCCCGAGGACTTTGGTCTGAACCTGCTCAGCTACCGCCGCGAGGAGGAGGACGGCTTCTTCCTGCTTCTCATCTCCCCCAAGATCGAGGTCACCCAGCAGGAAATCGTGGCCAAGGATGTCGTCGTGGTTCTCGACACTTCGGGCTCCATGCGCGGAGAGAAGATCAATCAGGCCAAAGAAGCTCTCGAGTTCATCCTGGATAGCCTGAACCCGGAAGATCGTTTCAACATTATCTCCTTCAGCACAGGGATACACGCATACGCGGACCAACTGGTTCCCGCCAGTGAAAGCAAGGAGGCGCGCCGTTTCGTACGTGACCTGCGCGCCGTGGGGGGCACAAACATCAACCGCGCTCTGCTCGACGCCCTTGATCAGGCTCAGGGGGAACGCCCCCAGGCTCAGGGGGGACGCCCCCAGGGTCAGGGGGGACGCCCCCAGGGTCAGGGGGGACGCCCCCAGATCATCATCTTTCTGACTGACGGGCTGGCCACCGAAGGGGTGATCGAGACGGAACGAATCATCTCCAACGTGAGAGAGGCAGCATCCCAGTCAGCCCGGATATTCACTTTCGGTGTCGGCGACGACGTACACACCATCCTGCTCGATACTGTCGCTCAGGAGCACAAGGGTGCCAGCGCCTACGTACGTCCTGGACAGGACATTGAGGCGAAGGTCTCGAGCTTCTATGCCAAGGTCAGTTCGCCGCTTCTGGCAGACCTGGACCTGGATTTCGGCGGCATACGCGTGGAGGATGTGTACCCGTATCCCCTTCCCGATCTCTTCGCCGGCACCCAACTGATCGTAGTGGGACTCTATCGTCACGGCGGCAATACCGATATCGCCCTGCGCGGAACGATAGACGGCTACGAGCGTGAGTTTCTATATCGTGAGAATCACTTCCGCAATGAGGGGGGAGCATCGTTCATACCCCGGTTGTGGGCCACCCGCAAAGTTGGGTATCTCTTGAGTGAGATCCGACTGCATGGGGAGAACCGCGAGCTAATCGACGAGATTGTGGAGCTTAGTGTCCGCTACGGCATCGTCACCCCCTACACCTCGTTTCTGATAGATGAGGAGGAAGACGCCCTGACGGACGCCGGCCGAGAGCGCCTGGCGGCCCAAGAGATGGCCCCAACCGCAAACGCGGCTCGAGCCCCGGCCTTCGGTGCAGGTGCTGTCGACAAGAGCGTGGCCCAAGAGAGTCTACGCACAGCACATTCAGTCCCCGGCAGCACTCACGAGCAAGTCAAGCACATGAGAGATAAGAGCTTCATTCTCAGAGAGGAGATCTGGACAGACACGACTTTCGACCCCTCCAGAATGAAGACCACTCGTCTGGTTTTTGGCAGCGATGCCTACTTCAGCCTGCTGGCCAGCCATCCGGAATGGGGGGCTTACTTCTCTCTGGGTGAAGAGGTCATCGTATTGCTGGATGGAGAGGTCTATCAGGTTGTGCGGGGCGACCAGGGCGTGGAACACAACCCATCCACCACCCCAACATCGCCCATCTATTCCGATCACCTGTTGCAGCACATCTGGCAATGGATCCGGGGCCTGATCGACTAAGCAGGCCTGCGTAACTGAGCAGGTCTGTATAACTACACAGACATGCCAACCACTCTCTACATCATGAATATCGAAGGAGAGACAAAGGACGCTTCCTTCCTAACCAAGATCGTCTCTGCGACCTCAGCGGACTCCGCGGTGAGCTGTGGATACTCACCAATATGGGAACACAGGTATTGAAATCTGAAGACAAATAGTGTACAATATAGCTGTGAAGAGAGTGCGTTTGGGTATTGTGCTGGTAAGTGAAGCACAGAAAGGAGAAGCTCGTGAACGAGAGAAACGCGACCTGGAAGAGCAAAGTGTCACTTGTGATTGTGGTCCTCATTCTGTTCCAACTCCTACTGGCGACAGGTGTGAGCTACGCGGCACCGCCCGCTCCCATCTGGCATTACGTGCGCTGGGGAGAGAATCTCACCAACATCGCCTGGCGGTACGGCACGACGATATGGGCTATCGCAAATGCCAATGGTATCGCCAACATCAATCGCATCTATGCCGGGCAATGGCTGCGCATCCCTGCCGGTGGCGGGTACCCACCCCCTCCGGCTCCAACCTACTACATAGTGCAATGGGGGGACACGCTCAGCGGCATAGCCTGGAGATACGGACGAAGCGTCTGGGCCATCGCCAATGCCAACGGGATTTGGAACATCCACCTCATCTACGCTGGTCAAAGGCTGATCATTCCCTAGGGATCAGGGCCTGTCATACAGTGTCTACCAACCCTTCGGGGGGTTCCTTTTGACTTCTTAGTGGGGCAAATGACCAACTTGGAAGCCTGCGTTTTCCTCTGCCTCTGAAGTCCGTAGGAACGTAGCCGCCAATCCCTCTTCAAGGATGCCATTTCAAGGGTACCTTCAAATGGGAGAGACCTCTCGCCTCGGAAACACGCAGGACAAACCATCTGTGGGTTTACGTGATGCCGCGCGCCGGTTCCAATGGACGTCAACATCATTGGAACCGGTTCTTTTTTGTCCCCTTTTTGTCATATGCTTACTTGACAAAGATACCCCTCTGATGGTATCGTATCAATGTTTGGTCACGCGTCTACCATGTGTGCCCAGAAGGCTGTCCCTCCTGGGGAACTCCCGTGAGGCACCGGCCTAAACGAGCAACCGTATCTTCCACAGTCCTTCCACGTCTAGAGGAGAGAAGGCACACTTATGAGCACGGGCGATCTCAAGCCCTTGCTGGACCGGGCTAGGCAGTACGATCCGGGGGCGCTGGCAGAGATCTATGACCAGTACGCTCCCAAGATCTACAATTACATATACTATCGCGTCGGCGATGCCCGGCTGGCTGAAGATCTGACCGCGAGTGTCTTTCTGAACGTATTGGAGGCTATCCAGAGCAATCGCGCCTGGCGGACATCCTTTTCGGGCTGGTTGTATCGCATTGCTCACAATGTCGTGGTGGACCAGTTTCGGCGCAGGGGCAAGCTACGCGAGCTCCCCCTTGACGAACGTCTTGTGTCAATGGAGGAGGACCCCTACAAGAACGCCGAGCTATCCTTGGAAGTCGATAGTCTGAAAAGGGCCATCCGAGGCTTGACCAGTGACCAGGCGGAAGTGATCATCCTCAAATTCATTGAGGACTTGACCAACGCCGAAGTAGCACGGATCATGGGGAAAACAGAGGGAGCCATAAAGTCACTCCAGTACCGAGCGCTGGCTTCCTTGAGGAAGAAACTGAAGTCGGAGGAGAAGTGTGTTGCGGACAAGAGGCATTGAGTCTGCCCTGGACAAATGTCTCTCCTGCTTGAGAAAAGGAGATTCCATAGAGGCCTGCCTGGCCCAGCATCCCAATTTTTCAGATGAACTGGAGCCTCTGTTGCCAGCGGCTCTGAGAGCACAGCAACTGCGTGAAAGCCGCGCTCTGTCCCAGGCAGCTTTGGCAGCCGGTCGTAGCGAGTTCCTGTGCCAAGCCGCCGCGCTGCGAGATTCAAGGGCACAGGCACAGAAGCGCCAAGGGATTTTCTCTCGGCTTTCCGACGGGCTGCGGGCAACGTGGAACAGCCTGACCATGAGAAAAGGTGCGCTTACGATCATGGTCACGGCATTGCTGCTCTTCGGCTTGCTCAGCGGCGGCACCATGGCTTCAGCCAACAGCCTACCTGGTGACCCCCTCTATCCCCTCAAGCGAGTCTCAGAACAAGTACAACTCGCCCTCACATTCGGTGAAGAGACAAAAGCGGAATTGCTCACTTCCTTCGAGAAGCGTCGCGTGGAGGAAGTACAGAGCGTCGTGGAAGTCCGCAGGATAGTCAATGTCCGCTTCAAGGGAACCCTCGAACTTCTTGAGGGCAGCGCGTGGACCGTAAGTGGCATCAATGTGGTAGTTCCTGCCGATACGCAGATACTGGGAGCTCCCCTCATCGGGCGAGACGTTTGGGTCCAAGCACGTACGCAAACGGATGGCCGGGTGGTTGCCCACTACGTGCGGGTGATAGAGCCGGTGGAAAAACCTCCCACCCAGACGCCACTCCCAGCAACGGCCACGGCAACGGCACAACCAACGGAGACAGAGAAGATAGGGCCGTCGCCTACGCCTGTCGTGCCTACCAAGGAACCCGCCGCCACTGAAGCACCACACAAGGAGAAACCCAAACCGACTGCGACGGAGGAGCCAACACCAACATCTGAGTCGACGGGTACACCCACCATTACTCCTACGCCTGACCCCACTATACCAGAGCCAACGCGGGAGCCGCCTCCTCGTGAAGTGAAGGTGAAGTTCGAGGGGCAGATCATCGAGATATCTTCTACGCTTTGGGTGATCGGAGAGCACTCTGTGCTGTTGGATACCAACACTCAGGTGCAAGAGAAGAACGGACGTGCGGAAGTAGGGGCCTGGGCCAATGTGATAGCCATCCGGCAACAAGACGATTCTTTGCTGGCCGTGGAGATCGTCATCGAACGGCCCAGCGAGATTCACGGCGAGCCTGTGGAGTTCCGAGGGGTCATTGAGCAGATCGGTGATACCGAATGGGTAATCGAAGGCCGGAGCGTGCGCATTGACGAGACAACCGTCATCGAAGGGACTCCTGAGGTCGGCTCTTTGGCCGAGGTCAAAGGGTTGCGGCTAGCAGACAACTCCATAGTCGCGCAATATATCATTGTCAAGCCTCCCGAACTGCAGGAGGTGGAATTCGAAGGACTCATCGAGAGCTTCAGCGATACTGTCTGGGTAGTGGACGGGCATAGCATAGTGATCGATGCTGAAACAACGATAGAGGGGGATCCTGCCATAGGTCTCAGCGCCGAGGTAAAAGCGTTGCTGCTGCCGGATGGCACAATCCTGGCCCGGCACATTCGAGTTGAATCGACCGA
>JAKLPW010000200.1 GCA_022013675.1 Anaerolineae bacterium
AAGACTTCGGACATGCTCTGTCAAACTCCGCGATGATCGATAGGCAAGCGGAAACGACGTAGCGAACACAAAGCTTTTAGCTACGATCCACAGGTATGGCAATTATGGTAGCAGCCAGGTGCCAGCCAGTGGACCAGATTGTTAACAGTGCCAGCATAAGCTGGCGATCGATCTAGGATCTAGGTCGACGACGAGCGGCTCGTTGCCGCAGGTGGTAGCCTTCGTCATATGCCTGACGAGTTTGCCAGATCTTCCAGATTATGGCCAGCCAGCGGTTGGCCAGACAGCGGTAAGCGTGCGAGTTGGAAGGGTGGTGAGAGCGAATCTCACCACAATAGGCATTAGCCCAGCCCGATTCGGGGGTCGAGGATCGGGCATACTGTTGAGAGATGCGACGGAACTCCTTGTCGCAACCTCTCCGAAAGCGGACGGTCTTTCTTCTTCCGCTGTGTTCGGTAGTAGGGCAGGTTCCGGCTAGAGCCTGGACGTCAGCGTGGCTAGGAAAACGGCCGCGATGGTCTCCGAACTTTGCCAGCAAGGCTGGAGCTAATAGTTTGCCCGCTCCTGGAAGGGAGTCGAAGATAAAGGCATCGGGATGCTGATCGAAGAGTTTGGTGAGCCTGATCTGGGCCTTTATCCTGCGTTCCACTTGGGGGAGCAGTACTTCGGCCAGGGTGCTAACGTGGCCCTGATAGGCCTGAATGGCGGCCTTGTTGGCCGCTGGCGCCGGGTCGATCAAGTGCGCATACCGAATAGGGATATAACTCGGGCGAGTGTAGTGGTGGGCAGTGCAGAACTCGCGGAAGTCCTCTAGGCTCAGAGCTGTGGCCTCCTGAGCAGTGGGATAGGCGGCCAGAAAGTGGAGACTGATCTGACTGCCCAGTTTGTCAAAGAGGCCCAGGGCCTGAGGATAGATGCGCAATAGTACGGCTCCGAGTTGATTCTCTTGGCGTTGAATGGAGCAGCGAAGCAACTCGATGAGTCGCACCTGGGCCAGTATCTGCTGGGTCAAAGGGCTGTTTGGCATTAGACGACGGTGACTATCACGATCCGTACGCATGATGCTAGCCAGCAGAAAAGCGTCGCTAGTGTCCGTGTGGGCGTTACTGCTATGCTTGCGATTGCGATAGCCTTTTGTCGCCTGCGGTGGTATAATATAGACTATATAGCCGCGCTCAACCAAGAAGTCAACCATCAAGTTGTAGGTGGTCTCGATGGCGACTATGCACTGGCGAGGAGACACGCCTAGTTTCTGGCATTCACCCTCCATTCGCTGGAAACCTTCCAGACTTTGTTTATACTCGATCTCACTCACTACTGCTCCAGATTCGCTCATGATGCACATGTTATGATGATCCTTACTCCAGTCAATACCAATGTAGAACATGGGGCACCTCCTTATGTCTGGTGCCCATCGAGACAGGCGGGTGACCGTATTCCTATTAGGGCGCTCGTGGCGCAGCATGCTCTTGACGTTTCTACACCGCCACTCGGGGGGACAGTCCGAAGTAGGCGCTCGCAGCGCTGGAAGTCTAGGGTCCTCATTTCCCCGAGCGAGTCTCCGATGGGGTACTGCTGACAGATGGCTGCTTACCGTCTGCAGTATACCCCATCGGTTGACTCCACGCTAGTATAGCTAATAGGAAGTCTATCCCGCGCAGAAGATATGCCGACTTTCATGTGGTTCTTTGCCATCATTGAGGCGATGGGCCATCATTGAGACGATGCCCGCCTGGTCGAAGACTTCCGAACTCTGGCGAGCCGCCATCCAGAAGAGTATAACCCGTCGCTTCGTCACCTGCAGAGAGGTTGGCAAAATCAGGGAGTGAGCTGCCCCGGGCAAGGGGCCAATGATTAGAGGGCAACGGGTTGAGGGGCCTGTGTCTGTTTTGCGCCCTTATCGTCTTTGCGTGAAATTCCCTAGTTGCCCTGCTTTCCAGGATCATCGCTCGACATCTTGGTTCGACCCGCTGCTGGTGATGCGCGCACCACTCATCTGCTGTTGCCAAGAGCCGGCGTACCGCGTCTCGACACCGTTTTTTCTGTGAAAACCTTGACTTTAGGCGACTCCGTATGGTATACTTGTTGTGAGAAGATCTTTCAATCCACGTCGTCAAACCACACTTCAGCAGGCCAGCGTCCATCGTTTCATCGCCCTTAGAGAGACTGCCTAGATCAGGGAGCGGGCTTCAGTGGGCAAGCGGTCCATGCGCAACAGACGACGGGAGTACAGGCAAACGCCAGGCTGGCGGAATCTATCCGCCGTGCCTGGCGTTTTGGCTCAGACCCTAAGGATTTTCTGCGGAGGACCGGGGTCTGGTGGGTTCAATCGAGTGTGATCGAGGAGACGATGATGGCGTGAAGCAAAACCCTTAGGGTCTTGGCAATATAGGAGGTAATCATGAGTAAGCACGTTCGCATTTCTGTGCAGTTGATAATGGGGGGACTGGCGGCGCTGTGCCTGACGTTGTGGCTCGTGGCGGGACTGGCAGCGGCCTCTCCACTGCCCTCCGGCTCCTTAGGGATGGTTGCCCCGAAGGATCTTCTTCTCGCCCCAACGCTGCCACCATCCCCGATGGTTCTGCGTCTGCCACTCATATTCAAAGAACATTCTCTAATGGGCAGGATGATGATCACTGAAGTCATGCCCATCGCTGCGATCAGCGGCGGAGAGTGGGTAGAGCTCTACAATCCAGGCCCCGATCCGGCCTTGCTGTACGGTCACGAACTGACCGACGAGGACGGCAACGTGTACGCTTTCCCCCGCGCTCTACCCAAGGTTCTGCCCGGAGAGTTCGTCGTGGTACAGTTCGATGGGCTTGGCAGCAGTTCCGACGACTATGATTTCAGCGACAACCTGGCCGTGCTGCACTCGCCCCCCGGTGTAGTGGATGTCTTCGAGGACAGTGGAGATCAGTGCGGCCTGTACCTGGGCAGCGGACGCACCATGCATACAGTGGTGGACTTCGTGGCTTGGGGGGATGTCCCAGGCGAGGACGACGACGTGGCCGAACTGGCAGGCTTGTGGATCGACGATAGTTTTACCGGCCCAGCCGAGGCGGCGCCCGGCGGGATCGCCTTTGGAGAAGGTGGTTCTGTAGGACTCTATCCGGGCTACGACTGCGACGCGCCTGCCTGCTGGCAAGTGTACCAGCGTGCGGAGGTAAGCCCGGGCGAGGCAAACGTGGCGCCTGCCTCTCTCCTGGTCAGTCCGCCGGATGGCATAGTGTCCCTCGACTCTCAGATCGGGTTTGGCTGGTTCACAGTGCCTGGGGCGGGTTACTACACTTTGCAGGTCGATGACGATTCGGCCTTCGCTTCGCCCACCATCAATGTCCAAGTGATCGAGCCGCACTACTTCTCTCCTCCGCTTGCGAGCGGCACCTACTACTGGCGCGTGAGGGCAGCGATGGGGGAAGGGACCGACGGCTGGTCGGGGGTTAGAAGCTTCACCATCATCGACCTGTCTGCTGAAAGCGTGGGCCGCATAGGCCTCATGCAGGTAGTCACGAAGGACCTGGGCATCGCAGCTATACAGCAGCACAAGGACACG
>JAKLPW010000201.1 GCA_022013675.1 Anaerolineae bacterium
ACGGGTATAGACCAGAAGATCTTGTTTGAAAGGAGTTTGGCAATGACCCGTCGAAAGAAAGATCCGTTGCGTCCACTCACCGAAGGAGAATGAGAGGTGCTGGAACAGCTCAGTCGCGCCCAGAGCGAACCTGCCAGCCATGTGGCTCGGTCCAAGGCATTGCTGTCTGTTGCGGATGGAGAAACCTACACAGCGGCTGCTCGAGCGGCGGGTCGTCGTTCGGGCGACGCCGTCTCGCAGTTGGTCTCGCGGTTCAACAGCGAGGGGTTGGCGGCCATCGAGCCACGACACGGCGGCGGCCCGCCCATCGTCTACGGCGTGGGGGAACGCAAACAGATTTTGGCCGAGTTCGAGCGTCCGCCCGACCGCGAGAAGAATGGGACGGCTACTTGGTCGCTGACCACGTTGCAGCAGGCATTGCGCGAAGCGCCCGATGGGTTGCCGGAGGTCAGCACCCACACCGTCTGGTGTGTGTTGCACGATGCTGGCTGGACTTGGCAGAAGGACCGTACTTGGTGCAATACCGGCACGGTTACCCGAAAGCGCAAGGGGGTTGCCGTCGAGGTGACCGACCCCGAAGCCGAGGCGAAAAAAAACTGATCGAGCAGGCCTATAGCTTGGGCGAATCCTTGGGATTGAGCGTATGGACGCAGGATGAAGCTGGGCCGTTCCAGACCATTCCCTATGCGGGACATACCTGGCGGCCAGCGGGTGAGCCGAAACGCCAGGCCCATGAATACGTCCGCAACGGCACCGCCAAACTCTTGTCACTGTTTCATCCCTCTACCGGACAGGTGCGGGTCAAAGGCGTCACCCGTTGTCCGAATGCCGTTTTACATCCCTGGTTGAAGCAAGAGTTGAGCGCGATTGTGGATGAACTGCCAGCACCGCCTGAGAATCTGGATCCAGACATCAACCGGACTTTGTGGGAGCGCTGGTGTGCTGCTTTGGACCACCCCCCATCTCTGCCGGATGACTTGCCGTCACTGCGGATGCTGCTGATTTGCGACAATCTTAAGGGCCACAAGACGCCCAGTCTCGTAAACTGGCTGACCCAACATGGGATCATGCCTCTGTATACCCCCTTGGGGGGTTCTTGGTTGAACATGACCGAGTCGATACAGCGTATCCTGAAACGACGTGCTTTGGCCGGGCAACATCCAACCAAGCCGGATGAGATCATTGCTTGGCTAGAAGCAGTCGCTGCAGCATGGAATCGGAATCCGACCCCGTTCGAGTGGGGCGGCAAGCGAGCGGTACGCCGGGCTCGGAGCCGCCAGCGACGCCATGCGCTGGGTGCATCAGGCGCTTATACTCGCCGTCCTGTCCAACGACCGCGACACACCATAATCGAGAAATGGAAATGCACATGTCAAGTGACCCACTAGTATAGGGGATCCCTTGCCGCCGTCAATCAGCAGGTGGGAACGTGCCTGGGGAGATTTGAAGTGAGTGTCGGGAGCTGTTCGGATGAGGCAACTGGCCCAGACGGCCCCAATTCTCAACCCTTTCCATTGACACCTCGCTGCAGCCGCTGTATACTGCCCGCATTCACCGGAGTGCAACTACCAAGCGCCGCTTCCTGAGGGAACCTGGCCTTCGAGAACAGGAGTCACCATGCAACACAGATACTTCGGCAGCACGGGCGTCAGCGTCTCCATCCTTGGTTACGGCGCAATGCGCCTGCCCACGCGTACGGGCGGCAAGGTAGACCTCGACAGGGCAGTGCCGCTCCTGAGGCAAGGCATCGACTTGGGCATCAACTACATTGACTCGGCTCATAGCTACATTCGAGGGACCAGCGAAGTCGCCGTCGGAGTGGCCATCAAGAGCTACGAGCGCGAGTCGCTCTACCTGGCCACCAAGATTCAGATTGGCAGTTCCTATGCCAGCGACGCCAAGTCATGGCTTCGCAAGCTGAACGAGAGCCTCCGACGCTTGGACACGCCATACATCGACTTCATCTACTTCCATGACTTCCACTGGCGGGAGTTTCAGGACTACGTTGCCGGTCGGGGCAAGATACTGGAGGCCGCTCGGCGGGTGCAGGCCCAGGGGCTCGTTCGCCACCTCTGCTTCTCCAGCCACGATTCGGTCACCAACGTCATCAAGCTGATTGACACGGGCGAGTTCGATGGCCTGCTGCTGCAGTACAACTATCTGGACCGCCACAACACCCCAGCCATAGCCAGGGCTGCGGAAAAGGGCATGGGCGTGGCCATCATGGGACCCCTTGCGGGCGGACGACTGGTGCGCCGAGAAGTAGGAGGTTCTGGCAAGGATCATGTGCCGGGAGTCAAAGCAGCTCAACTGGGCCTGCGTTTCGTGTGGTCGAATCCCTACGTGAGCGTCGCTCTCTCGGGTATGAACGACTTGGATCAGATCGAGGAGAACGCCGCCGCTGCTGACCAGGCGGAGATGAGCGATGCGGAGTTGGCTCAGGTCCAGCCACTGGTTGAGCAGAGCAAATCCCTGGCCGACCTCTATTGTACTGGCTGCGGCTACTGCATGCCCTGCTCCAACGGAGTTGACATACCTGGCAACTTCGAGATCTACAACCAGGGCAGAATGTTCGACCAGCTTGATCGCGCGCGCCAGGCCTACGACGCTTCCATCGCCGAGGAAGCTCGGGCCAGCGCCTGCATTCAGTGTCGCGAGTGCGAGGAGAAGTGTCCCCAGAACATCAGGATCAGCGAGTGGATGCCTCGGGTCCACGCAGTGCTAGGTGAAGGCCAGCCTTATCCCTGACGTGGCTGGCTGAACTGGCAAGTGCACCCAAGACCTGGCAGAGACGCAGCGTGGTGCGGAGCCAAGCCGGCTCACGATGAGTCCCACACCTGATGCATGAGGCGCGGTGGCACGTGCTACCCCGAAAACGAATGTCACGAAGCTCCCCTCAAAGCATTCGTGGCATTAGTGCCAACTGGTAATTAGTTACTAGAGTGAGGAGGGTACTATGTTAAAGGAGATTCACGAGCACATTGTCAGCGAGTTGCAGCAAAATGCTCGCACGGATACGATCTTCGTCGTGACGGCAGTAGTATTCAATCTCGTCGTCTTGGGGATCAACTCGGCAGTAGCGGGAGAGGCAGCGTCGGCCAACGCGAATCCATCGAATGATCTGATACTGGCGGTCTTCATCATCATGAGCCTGTTGGTCAATGGCATAGCCGTGATGGCATTGAACTACGGGAAGCAGTCCCGAAGCAGACTGCTTGGCGGTCTTCTGGCTATGTACCAGGACAATGATGTGGCCCAATACTACGACTCTTCACTGCTGACGAGCTACGGCAAGCGATATCTGCTCTTCACCGGGGTCATTGTCTGTCTTGCTCTCACCAGTATAGTGGTACCGCTCATCATCCGCGTCACGTAGCTATCCTGTTATCATTGGGAATCGCCGTTTATGCGCACGCCGCCTCGCCGCGATGCATCTGCACGGCCAGTACGCGCATCCGCTCTTGGGCCACAATGCCTCGCACTACGCCGGCGGGCACTACGGCCAGAGCGCCGGTGATCAGGTTGCTGGTGTCCTGGTCACTGTTCAGACGCAGCCGTCCACGACCCTCGATAACGTAGTAGAACATTGGGCACTCCACTGTGCATGGGCCGACACCCTGCCCTGGTTCCAGGCATAGCAGACGGGCCGTCACGTCCTCCGAGTCCAGCAGCACGTCGCCTGTCGTGCCGTTGCTGCAGGGGCGTGTTCCGGTCGATGGGCGCGCCACGGCCTATGTTTGCGTTGACTTCGCTTGCCGGCCTCCGGTCACCGACTCGGAAGTGCTGCGGGCGTTGCTGGAAGAATTGGATTCTAACTGAGAATATCCTGGAGGTAAGAATAATGTTGGAAAAGGGAAATGCAGCGCCTGATTTCACTCTCACGGCCGACGATGGCAGGGAGGTGAGTCTATCGGACTTTCGTGGCAAGAAGGTGATCGTTTACTTTTATCCTAAAGCCAATACCCCCGGCTGCACCAAGCAGGCCTGCGCTCTCCGTGACGCCTATCCGGACATTGATGGGCAAGGGGCTATGGTGATTGGTATCAGCCCTGACCAACCTGAAGCGCTGGTCAAGTTCCGCGAGAAGTACGACCTGCCATTCATTCTACTCTCAGATCCGGAGCACGAAGTGGCCGAAGCCTATGGTGCCTGGGGAGAGAAGATGATGTTTGGCAAGGTGCGGATGGGCATCATCCGCAGCCACGTTGGGATTGATGAGGAGGGCCGGGTGATGGAAGCCAAGTTAAAAGTCAAGCCGCTTACAACGGCAGACCTAGCGCTTCGGATCATTGGGTTGTAGTCACATCATTTTTTTACGCTGACCATTGCTTTTAGGCCACGGGTATTGTATAATGGATAGGGTCCCGATGGATGGATATCTGTGTAGAGCGGAAACGCCGAAGTGAATGCTGGGCCGCAGTCCAGCTTCAGATCACAATAGGAGGCAAATACCATGACAGAGTTGAGCAGCAGCATCCAAAAAGGTGATTGGAAGAAAGAGAAACACATGCCGGTCATAGAGGCCCCAGCACAGGTCAAGGCCGGGGAGCTGCTTGAGGTGAAGGTCAGTCTAGGGAAGGAAATCGCTCATCCCAATACCACCGAGCACCACATTAGCTGGATCTCCCTCTACTTCCTTCCGGAAGGGGAGAAGTTCACCCACCAGGTGGGGCATTTCGAATTGTCCGCTCATGGCGAGTCCGCTGCCGGGCCGAATGAGGGACCGGTCTACACCCATCACGGGCTGACCGCCTCGCTGAAGATCACCAAATCGGGCACACTTCAAGCTCTGGCGCTGTGCAACATCCATGGGTTGTGGCAGAGCAGCAAGGAAGTCAAGCTGGCTTAGATTTTCCCGAGAAGTTGTTCACGATCTCGCAGGTTGGAAGCCAGGTCAGATCCGACCCGGGTTCCAAATCTGTGAGGAGTGTTCCAAGTGCGTTGAAGGGCAAGAGGAGTTGCTTGCCGAATGAAGAGTAATCCTAGGAGGTAGGAGATGCCCGAGTTTCTCAGTCCATTCAGTGGAAAGGTGCCGGATCGCAAGCTGACTAAAGAGGAGTTGATTCGAGCGATTCGCCTGGATCTCGCCGCCGAGCATGAGGCGGTTCACCTCTACATGGCTCACGCCGAGGCGACCGATGACCCCTTGGCCAAGGCGGTCCTCATTGACATCGCCAACGAAGAGCGGGTTCATGCCGGTGAATTCGCACGTCTGCTCCAGGTGCTCACGGGAGATGAGGACGAATTCCTGAAAGAGGGCGCTGAAGAGGTTGATGAGATAGCAGCCGAGCTCTAGAAGAATAGGTCTAGCGCCGAGATTCTGGTATAAACAAGAGAGGGAGCAGATGCCCGCCATTGAGATCAAGCCCGACGTTTTTTGGGTAGGGGTAAATGACAGGACCACTGATCTGTTCGAAGGCCTGTGGCCGATCACAGAGGAGGGGGTCTCCTACAATGCCTATCTGATAAACGATGAGAGAAAAGCGATCGTTGACCTGTCCAAGTCGCTGAAGACGGATGAGTTCTTCGATCGTATCTCCGAGATTGTGGCTGTCTCGGAGATAGACTACGTGATCATCAATCACATGGAACCTGATCACACCGGTGTGCTGCGTACATTGCGGAGAATAGCCCCGGATGTAGCCATCCTGGGTTCTGCCAAGACAAAGCAGATGCTGGCGTCCTTCTATGGGATTACCGAGAACGTTAGAGTCGTCGAAGATGGGGAGATGCTGTCGCTGGGCAGAAGGACGTTACAGTTCTTCTCTACGCCCTTTGTGCACTGGCCAGAGACGATGGTGACCTACGAGACGTCGCATCGGATTCTATTCTCCTGTGATGCCTTTGGCAGCTACGGGGCCCTCCGTGGGGCTATCTTCGATGATGAGTACGCGGACTTGGACTTCTATCAGAAGGAAGCGTTGCGCTACTACGTCAACATCGTGGCGAAGTTCAGCAAACCTGTTCTCAAGGCCATCGAGAAGCTGGCCGACGTGCCCTTGGAGATCATAGCCCCCTCCCATGGGCTCATTTGGCGCAAGCAGCCCATGGCCATCGTGGACCTCTACAAGAAATGGGCCGAATACGCTACCGGCAAGACCGAGGTGGGAATCACACTCATCTATGGTTCGATGTACGGCAACACGGATGCGATGATGAACGCTGTGGCCCAAGGCATATCGAGCGTAGGAGTGCCCCTGGAGATCTTCGATGCGGCGCGGACTCACGTAAGCTACATCTTGCCGTCTCTATGGACGAAGGCGGGCGTGATGGTTGGTGCCCCTACGTATGAGGGCGGGCTTTTCCCGCCAGTCGCGCAGGTTCTGGATATGGCTGTGGCGAAGCGTGTGTTGAACAAGAAGGTCGCCAAGTTCGGCAGCTACGGGTGGAGCGGTGGCGCTCTAAGGGAACTGAAGAAGATCGTGGAGCCTGTGAAGTGGGAGATGACTGACTCCTTTGAGTTTGCCGGGGCGCCCACCGAGGAGGATTTCGAGAGGGGCAAGGAGTTCGGGGCTGCTTTCGCGGAAGTCATAAAGGCTCAAGGCTGAAAGGTTGCCTCTCCCGACGGGTGATGAGTGGGGGCAAGCACAGGGCGCGGCAAGCAGCGCCCCTACATGTGACGAATGGGGGATGTGTGGTCGACCTGTGCGGCTCGGGCGACGCGTTGTTGGAAGCGACTTTCGTGGCGCGGGACAATCGGTTTCGGGCGACGGTGGAGTTGAATGGCGAGTACGTATGGGCTCACCTGGCAAATTCGGGTCGATTGACGGAACTGCTTACGCCAGGGCGACGGCTTTTCCTTAGGCCAGCGACTGCTCAGGGCCGCAGGACAGCCTATGACCTGGTACTGGTTGATCTGGATGGTGTTCTGGTCTCGGTGGATGCACGCGTGCCGAACTCCTTGGTCGAGGAGGCTCTCAGAGAAGGTAACCTTGCCTCTTTTGATGGCTACGAGACGATTCGGCGAGAGGTAAGGTGGGGCGGAAGTCGATTGGACTTTGTTCTGGAGGACCAGAGCCGGCGCTGTCTCATCGAAGCCAAGTCAGTGACCTTGGTCAAGAGGGGAGTAGCCCTTTTCCCTGATGCGCCCACTATACGTGGTCGCCGCCACGTGGAGGAACTGCGGCGGTTGCTGCGGCGGTTGCCGTGACGGTTGCGCGAGAGAACGATACTGAGCAGGGACACGGATTTGTGCAGATTCATGCCAATCTTACCATCCCTGGGGGGAAGGAGAGGGTACAGAGATGCGCTTTGTGATCATCGGTAACGGCGTGGCTGGCGTTACGGCAGCTAGAACCCTGTCGGAGGGAGGGGGCGAGGTAGAGATATACGCCTGGGAAGCATACCACTACTACCCGAGACCTCGCCTGCAAGAGTTCCTGGCAGGGCAGATGGAGATAGACGATGTTTACTTCCGTCCGCCAACCTGGTACGAGGAGAGGAGCATCGCGGTTCATCTGGGAACCGAAGTGAGGGAGATTGATACTGCTGGAAAGCGGATCATTCTGGTCGGTAGAGAGAGTGTGGCCTATGATCGGTTGCTGCTAGCCACCGGCGGCCACCCCTTCATTCCGCCTATCAAGGGCGTGGATAAGCAAGGAGTCTATGCTCTTCGTACCCTCGATGACGCCAAGGCCATCAGGGAACGGGCCACGGGGGCAGAGCGAGCGGTAGTTGTAGGCGGAGGTCTCTTGGGATTGGAGGCTGCCAGGGCTCTCAGGGCACTGGGCGTAGGAGTGACCGTTCTGGAATTGGCTCCTCATCTCCTACCACGTCAACTTGATGCTCAGGGAGGGGGGCTGCTGAGAGAGTTGATTGGAGCGATGGGCATTGATGTGGTAGTGAGTGCTGCCACCCAGGCCGTCGTGGGCGAGGAGTGGGCCACTGGCGTGGAGCTGAAGGATGGCGAGAGGATAGATGGGGACCTAACCCTCATCTCTGCCGGCATTCGCTCGAACGTGGATCTGGCCCGGAGCGCTGGGCTGGAGGTCAACCGGGGAGTGGTTGTGGATGAGCACCTACAGACGAGCGCCGAGGATATCTACGCGGCGGGCGACGTAGCTGAGTTCGAGGGCCGGGTGTATGGTATCATTCCGGCGGCGTTGGAGCAAGCGCGGGCGGCAGCCCTCAACATGCTCGGTGAGACGAGTATCTATCAGGGGACCATGTTCTCCAATACGCTGAAGGTTGTGGGAATCGATTG
>JAKLPW010000202.1 GCA_022013675.1 Anaerolineae bacterium
GACTTCTTTCGTTTCCCGCCCTTACTTGATCCCCGTGCGTGCGATCCCCTCGATGAACTGCCTCTGAATCAGCAAGAACAAGATGATAATGGGTAAAGTGGTGAAGGTAGCGGCAGCGTTGTGCAACTGGACTTCCATTCCGAACTCGTTAGCGAAATAGGCCATGCCAACCATGATCGGCCGCATCTTGGGAGTATTCGTTACCAGGAGCGGCCAGAGCAACGCATTCCAACTCCCGAGAAAGTTGAACAGAGTTGTGCTCACCAACGCCGGGATGGCCAATGGAAGAGCGATGAACCATAAGAAACGGATATGGCCGCACCCGTCCAGGAACGCTGCGTCGTAAAGGTCGTCAGGCACGCTCATGAAGAACTGACGCAGGAAGAAGATGGCCATCACACTGACGATCCACGGCACGATGAGGGCCAGAAAGGTATCTATCCACCCCAATTGCGCTACCGTCACATAGTTGGGAATGGTAATTACCTCTCGCGGGATCATCATCGTAGCCAGGAACGCCAGGAAGATCAGGTCCTTCCCAGGGAAACGCATCCGTGCGAATGCGTAGGCTGCAGGAACCCCGGTTACGATGATCAAGGAACAAGTAACTGTGGCCATCACGAACGAGTTGCGGAAATAGTGAGCAAAGGGAGCGTATCCCCAGGCTTCCACGTAGTTGGCTAAGAAGGGCTCCATCTCTGCGCCAGCCTGAGTCGTCGCCGTCTGCCAGAGATAGCTCAAATTCCAACTGGAGCCAGAGGGTCCGATGTTCCCCAGTACGAAAAAGAGTGCCAGATGGATCATGAAGTAGAGGGCCTTACTCATCCTTCCTCGAATGAGTCGCCAGGTGATGACGATATCAGCGGAAAGCCAGACCGCGAAAGCGACCAGCACCCCGGGATGTTGGTCAATGAGTGTGCTCAGAATCCGGAGCCTGGCGATCCAGGCCTGCGGCCAGAGCGTCGGGGGTGATGCGATGGCCTCGGCATATCCCTTGAAAGACGTTAGGATCATCCAAAGAAATGGGAAGGTGACCAGAAAGGCCCCAAGAGTCAGAATGGCATACAGGAGCGTCTGCTTCAGAGCAAGCGAGACGCGCAGGGCCAAGGGGCTACGTTTCATCGTCACGGTCATGGAAAGCTCTCCTATTGGTAGGTCACTCGCTTCCCCATAGCTTTCTGCTGAATCATCGTCATAATGAGGATGATACCGAAGAGCACGAAGGCTGCCGCCGAAGCATATCCGACCCGTGCCGCGTTCCAGAAGCGGTCAAAAATGAAGTAGGCCACTGATGTCGTGGTCTTCAGAGGCCCGCCACCGGTCATCACATAGAATAGAGTAAAAGCCCGAAACGCTCCAACAGTGGAGATAATGAGAAGGAAGAACGTCGTGGGTGTAAGCAATGGAAGTGTGATGAACCAAAACGCCTGTCCCTCACTGGCCCCGTCAATGCGCGCAACTTCGTATAGGCTCGGAGGAATGTTCCCCAACCCAGCCAGATAGACGACCACATCATATCCCAGGAAATGCCAGATGCTCACGATGGAAACAGCGACGAGAGCCATACTTGGTCCCCAGAGCCACTGGGGGGGATCAAATCCCAGACGCTTTCCAAGATACAAAATGATGCCCCTGGGTTCCTGAAGCCATTTCACGGGGAAGAAGGTAGTAAGCTGATTTGCGACAGGCTCGATGACCTCAGGACGAAGGTTAAGGAACAGACCGAGCGTCAGAAGTCCCCCTGAAAGCAGAATCAATACCCCATTGGCAAAGCCGCCTCGCCTCTTGTACGTCACAACTACATAAGCCAGCCAGGCCGCTCCGATGGCCATCCATACGTATACCCAAGGACGCACGCCAGCCGTGAGCAAGAGCGTCGCAAGGCCATCACTAAGCCATCTCAGCACGTGATTCAAGATCCCCGATTCGTAGTTGAATATCCAGCCCCAGACGATAGCAGCCGGTACGAGGGAGGTGATGTAGGGCGTGAAGTACAGAGTGCGGAACAAAGGGCGAAACTTGATCTTCTGGAAAAGCAAGTACGCAACGAGGAGTGAGAGTGCCATCGTGACGGGAACAGTAACGATGACATAGAAGACCGTAACGTTGAACGACTTGTAGAACCTCGGGTCAGTGAATAGAGTGACGTAGTTCTTCAACCCGACGAAGAAATCCTTCTTTATACCCCATTTGTGAAGGCTGATGTACGCAGCCTGGGCCACGGGGTATAACCTGAAAGCTAGAAGAATTATGAAAGAGGGGAGTATAAACGCATACGCAAGAAGGGCCTCGTGGCGCAAGCGCTTTCGCTTGCCTTTGGGACCCGAGGCCGCTCCCCGGTGGGCATTCGCCCCGGCATCCACAACACTCATTGCTCCCCCTCCCAGGTACATCATTGCAACTCGGATCGAAGCAAGAACATTATAGCAGAAATGGAATCGCGCGTCAATTGGAGAAACATCCGTTCAATTAACAAACTGTCATCCCCTCTCGTCGGGTGTTCATCGAATCTTCATGCCGTTGCCGTATAATCCCTTTGTCTGATGTGACGCGTCCACGTCAGACCACTGAAAAGCGGCATCTGGGGAGGTGCGCATATGGAGAACATACGTACGCTGGGAGTTATCCTGCTGGCGATCGGAGTCATGACGTTGGTCCTGGCCATCGGCGCCGACGTCATCGGGCTTGGGCAAACGCGCGCTTTTGGTTTCAAGCAAATCGCAGGAGCCGTGGTCGGGGTGCTGGTGGCCGCAATTGGGAGCTTCATGGCCTTACAGAAGCAGACCATCTGACCTAGAGCTTCTTCAAGGCACCCGGGTTAACACGGAGGAACACGGACGCCCGACTGATAGGCTATTCAGATCCGTGTGAATTCGTGTTTTTCCGTGTCCGAGTTTCTGTGTCCAATAGGCCGACAGTCAAAGAGTTCGACAGTCAAATAGACCGACGGGGGGTAAACACGTGGGTTCGCCCCTACTTGTCTGTATGAACCGGACTGATCTCAAGCGCTATGATGCCTAACGCCTCTTTCTCTGCTGGATAGATGTCCCTCAATGCAGCCAATAGTTCCTCGTGTGACATGCCCGGAGCGATGCGCTGCGGTTCTTCGACCTCCAGGAGCGCCTCGTGACTCCCATACCGGCCTATGCGCGTGATCACATACGGGTATCTATCATTCAGTCTGAGGACGTCCCCCACCCGCAAGCGCACGATGTTACTGTACCCCACACGCACCTCGATATCTTTCCAACCTATGAGGATCTCCTGAAGATATTCATCCCTGATCCAAAGCGTCTTGGTTCTCAACCTGTTTCCTCGAAAGCTGAACCATGAGACTAGCGCACGATGACAGGGTCCAGCAGAAGATAGTCCC
>JAKLPW010000203.1 GCA_022013675.1 Anaerolineae bacterium
AAGGAACGTTGGGATCCGATTTGTGTCCATAGCCTTGGTCGTATAGGTCAGCAATTCCGGAATGGCAGATCGAAGCCGCTCGTGATCAAAACAACCCACACGTTGCGCCCGCGCCAGATGTTTCACGCGCTTGGCCCAGGCGATCTCTGCTGCAATCTCGGGATCGCCAATCCGAGACTGCCGAAAGCTCACCGCAAGTTGCGGCCTTTCGGCTGGCGTCGAAATCTCGAGGAAAGCGCATACCGCCTGCTCTAGTTCGTCGAGTGAATCACAGTTAGGGATCCACCCGCGTCTGAGTATCTCGGTGAGCGGAACCAATTCGTACAGACGGCTCCTGCGGGCAATATCAGGATTATCCTGCTCCTGACGAGCGCGATGGAGCTGATAGTTGGCTTCCAGGTTGAGCCAAACGTCAGCCGACGTGCCAAAAGCACTTGCCAACTCCAGAGCCGTCTCCGGTGTAACGCGCTTGCGACCCCGGACAATCTGGCTAATCGCCTGCTCTGGCCGATCCATGATGTGAGCCAGGTCCTTCTGGGTCCATCCTCGTGCCTCCAGCTCTCGCCGGATGATGCGACCCGGCGCTGGAACCCTCGCTGGTATTAGACTGGCGCTCATTGCCTCTCCCCCTCGCCTATCAGTGATAGTCCTTAATGCTAATGATCCTAAAAAACATGCCTTCCCCGTCTTCTTCTCGCTCGAGGATAAGCCGAAATCCTCCGTTGAGAGCAAGTGAAAGTTGGTGACTGCGCTTGTCTTTCAACTTCTCGTAGTGGAGACTCTTGAAGTTGCGAAGATCCCGTTCATCCTTAACCGTCGCTATGATGCCCATGACGTCGAAGAAAGTCTCGATGACGAGCTTCGAAAATCTGCGTGCTCCTTGTTCTTTGGTGTAGAGCCGTTCGAGCTTGGTGGTGGCAAAGATGAACTTCAATGAGTGCTCCTACGGAGACTATGAGGGCAGCATACTTCACCCATTCACCCTATAGATGAATCATTGTTAGTATACCATGCTTTGTCCGCGAAGTCAAGAGCTATTGAGACCGACCTTTAGGGTCTTCTTGAACCCTAAAGGTCTTTTTCTCGCCACACAGCGCCGCGAAGAACGGATCCATGAACTCGTGGCGTGCCTGACTCTCGTTGCAACTGGGGCTGCGGTAAAGGTCGACGTTGCGGGCAAAACGTTCGACCAGGTCGAGGATGGCCTGTCGTGCAGCAGTCATGCGGCCTGTCCCTCTATGTCCAGCCAATGGTGATGGCCGGTCTGAAAGGCAGGTGACTGTGTAGCAAGCGTATTATATCACACGAGGGAGGGAATAGCAACGGGCGTAGGAGCGTTCGAGGTTATTGACCGCACCGGCCTTCGGGCCGAGCGTTCCGCCGAGCTCACGCCGAGGGTCTGAAGCGCCGGTGCTGGGATTGCTGTCCAGCGCCGTCTGTTCACGGCGGCGCGGCTTGCGCAGCCGACGCGGTTATGTTATCCTGAATCAGGAGAATCCCACCACCGCGCCATCGACACCCTCTCTACTGACGCCAACCCGCTGCCAGCCGAGAGACGAGGAGATACCATGAGCGAGGAGGGATCGCATGGTGTAGGGGGCTGGTTTGGCCCTTGCATTGGGTGAAGGTTCTGTGGTGGGTCGGTTGCTGTGAGTGTGAGCAGGGATGCTCGCGGTCCGGGGGCTGTGGCTACTGGAATAGCTGCCGGACCATTTCCTTCAGTGACTCTATGGCGGTGCCAACGCCTGGCCTCAGCAACAGGCTGACATTACTAGGTCTGATGCCGTCTGGCAAAGAAACCATCTGCTGCAGCCGGGGGACGATCACTTCATTGATCTTCTTCTGTCCGGACCCATGATCGGCAGCCACACTGGCGATGATCAGTTGGGTCTGGTCAGTGACTGAGAACACCTTCTGCTCACCGGCAAAGGTTGCCGCGGCAGCCCTTGCCGCGAAACGATTGCACATGAGAATGGCAAGGATGTCCCCGAGAAGCTTCTTGGGAGCGGCCTGGCTTTCTTCGATTTCGATGACCAGAACGACCTCTTTGCTCGGTGTCGCGACCATGACGTCGACCTCCGCCAGTCGATTGGCATTGGTGGGCCTCCCGCCGTAGAAGCCATGTATCACGGTTGGGTGCGCCCCCGTCTCTATGTCGGCGTGATCGTAAAACACGAGATAGTCTTGATAACTTGGCATGGACCCGAGCCATTTGGCCAACCAGACTCCGAATCTGCCCGTCTCTCTACCATGTTTCTTATCCATTGTTGGCTTTCTTTCATTGTTGCCTAGTTTAACCGCTGAGAGCGTGCAGCACACAGAGAAGGCTATCTAGCGTACCTGGGCGAACTCATCAGATAGTACCATAAACTTTTCGGTAAAGCAAAGGGCAGCGCTGGACTCCGTTAGCCGCGACCGTCTCTCGTGTAACGACACTCCCCCCATGCCCGCCACAACCTTGCATCCGGTAGTGGCCTGCGGCTTCCGGCCTCTGGCTTCCGGCCTGCGGCGTGCGCCTCTCGAAGAGCGAGCGGTGGCCCTCACGCACTAGCCGATCCGTGTGAATCCGTGTTAGTCCGTGTCCCCTGGCCCTCTCGCCGTTCGCTCCCGCCAGAAGCCCTCCACCGCTCGTGGGATGAATCCGGCGCAGTTGGGTAGCCTCGATACTTCATGTCTAGGTGGCGGGCTATGCGAGTTCCCTCCCCCGTGCTCTTTTGCACGCGTGGTCGTTCTCACGGGGGAGGGTTAGGGAGGGGGCTTGGAATCACAAAGGATTCGTGTAATTCGCCCATTCGTGTCGTTCGTGATTGTGGTATCCACCACACTCTGCTGGGACACCTTGAAAAGTAGCATCGAGTGTGATACAATTGGTCTGTTAGTCCTGCGCTCCGAGTTCACATGAGAGAGGAGGGGTACAATATGACTGAGCGACGGGGGAGGCGAAGCTGCCTGGGCTGTGGGTGTCAGCTCATGGGCAGCCTCATCCTGGTGATAGTGCTCTTGGTCGGCTGGCTGATTGCCGTGCAGGGCGGCGCCCTTGAGCGGCTAGGTCTGCGGGAGTCAAAGGCAGAGGAACTGCTTGCTATCGGGCACACCTGATCGGCAAGCAGCGGAAGCCCTGAGGGAGGAGTTGAACCGAGCTGATCTCAACACTCGAGGAGTCAGCTTCTACGTCCTTCCCATCGAGGGCACGGATGGCAGCCTCGCGTATGCCCTGATCGATCGCTCACAGGGGTTCGAGTTTGGGCAAACTGCCGAGCCAAAGGAAGTCCTAAGGCGTTTGCAGAATGTTGCCACCGGCGACACGCTTGAACGACTCGGCATAAAACGGGTGGCCGTCGAGGTCCGAAACCCAGCCGGCGAAACCGCGCTGGTGGTGACGGCCGAGAGTACCGACATCAAGGCTTTTGCCAACGGTGAGATGGACAGGAAGGAGTTCGTCAGGGCCGTGGATGGCAAGGCGAATCTGGTTAGGGTTATGAGAGGCGTGAGGGAGGTGCTGCCGTGAGGAACAAGACTTGGCGGGTGTTTGTCCTGGCGGTGTTATTGAGCGCATCTGCAGTTACATTGGTTGCGTGCACCCCCGAGGACAGAGCACTGGCGTGGGAGATCTTCTGGGAGTGGTTCGGAGAGAAGGGCAAGAGCGCAGTCACGGGGACAACCGGGAATCCCGAGGCGGACGCTGCGCTCAGCGCCGCAAAGGTGCTCGAAGATATCGACAAGGCTGATGCGCACATGGACAAGGCCGAAGAAGATGAAGATAT
>JAKLPW010000204.1 GCA_022013675.1 Anaerolineae bacterium
ACTCACCAGGAATATACCATCAAAGCCTTCTGCATGAACTTCTGCCGCTATCAAGATAATAGCGTATTGAGTTTCTGCAGCACTTCCCCAATCGTGGTCGCTGGCAAAGTGCCCACAAACTCAGCCTTGCGCGCACGCCAATCCAGGCTCTTGACCTGATCGGATAGTATCACTCCACTGATATTCAACTTACTGGGTAGGTGTACCTCAAATGGATATCCTTTGACTCGACTGGTGATGGGACAGAGAATCGCCAAGCCCACCTTGCTATTATAGTCGGCAGGTGAGAGCACCACGGCGGGTCGCCGCCCCGATTGTTCATGTCCCGCCTGCGGATTCAAGCTGATCCAGACGACGTCCCCGCGTCCAGGAGTATAGGTCATTCGACTACCACGCTTCCTGCCCAACCGCAGGGCCGATCTTGGCTTCGGTATGCAGATTGTCTTCGGCTACTTGCGCTAGCAGATGTTCGAGGGTCAAAACGGGCTCGGAAACTGGTGCGATGACCAGTTTCCCATCAATCATCGACATCTCAACTGCAGAATCGCGATCCAGCCCGATTTCTATTGCGAAGGGTTTGGGGATGCGCAGGGCCAGGCTGTTGCCCCATTTTTGCACACGCGTTTTCATAGGAGTACCTCCTTATATGTATCTACTAAGAAGATACACTAGCTTTCGATAGTTGTCAAGTGGGTGGATGAAAGTTTCTGAGCTAGTTCTAAGCTATCAGCAATCAGCTTTACGTCCTTGGCGCCTTTGCGTGAGCCCATTCTTTCCGTTGGGCGAATGTCTCCTCACCGATCCGCAGGAAGATGTATCGCCACCTTACAGACGTCATCACCCTTCAGCACCGACTCCAGCAGTTCCACTTCCACGTGCTCTTGCAGGATCTCCTCCCAGATGCCCTTGTAGAAACCGGCTCCGCAGTAGCAGTACGTCGGCGAGATGGTCTCAGAAGATTTCAACACGTCCCGTATTCTCGGGCAATGGCAGTAGTGCTGGCGCTTTCTCTGGGGATCCGTCTCTCTCATATACTCGACGAGGTAGCCACTCTTGGGTATCTTCGTGGCGATGATACGGTTGCCCTGCCTGACTCCTGCCAGACCCCAGCCTCTCCCCAGTATCTCTTCCACGAGACCGTCTTCCAATTGAAGAGTGCCCCTAAGGAAGACCTCGAACTTCTCCAGGAGCATCCCATGAGCCAGGCCAATATCGCGGGTTTCCTCGTAGGCCTTCCTGATCTCCCGCAGATCGGACACCGGGTACCGGCAGGCGCAACTGGTCATGATCTCTACACGCTTTTCCTGGTCTACCAGTGAGTCCAGGCGTTCCATGGCCGCCTTGGACCAGGCGATCACCCCGTCTCTACTGGAGTTTGATGAGAGGTTCTCACTTCCTTTCATCACCTCCTGGCGGGTCTTTTCGCCGGCGACTCGATCCAGGGAGTCGGTGAACTTCGACAACCAGGCTCGCTCGAAATCCAGCATTTGTGACATGGAGATCCTCTTCACAGAAGTTACGCAGTTTTGGACCGAAAGGTGCCCAGTACCTCAGATGCGCAGTTCCACGATGTCGCCGTCATGAAGGACGTGCTCTCGCCCTACCATCTGACCGTTATGTACGCCAGTGCCCCAGAGCCGGGCGTTCTTCAGATTTTCAGAGAAATCCTTGTGGACCTTTCTGGCTAGCTCCCCCAGGGTAGTCCCTTTCTTCACTACGTACGGCGCGGTCATATCCGCGGGCTTGCCGGGCGGCTTGGAGTAGATACGGATGATCTCCAGTTGCTGGAACACAGCCTGTTTCATGCGATCCAGGTTGCGACCGGTAGTCGCAGAGACAGGGATCAAGGGCCAATCACCCTCGAGCAGCTCGCAGAGGATCTCGAAGTCCTCGTCAAAGCTCTCTTCGTCGTACTTGTTGACCAGCACTAACAGCGGTACGAAGGTGAGGCCTTCTTGATCAGCATAACGTTCTTTCAGGTGCAGAGGCACGATGCGGTACGCTTCGAGCAGGGCGATGGTGTCCTCGAGCTGCCTGATGGGATAGGTTTGCAGGTCCACTACCAGGAGGATGAGGTCCGATCGTCGAATCATGTCGATCAACTCCGGCTCGATATGATCCTTATGCAGTGGAGGCGTGTCAACCAATTGTACTTGCACGTCGTCTATGGGCATCATTCCCGGCGTGGGCACCCAGGTAGTGAACGGAGCCTGCGAGACTTTGGGGTTGGCGTTAGTCAGGGTTGCGACCAGTGCGGATTTCCCGGTATTGGGCGGCCCCACCAGCACTACCTGCCCCGGGCCCTCCTTGCTAATGCGGAAGGGGGACTCTCGCTTGCCGGTGCCCTTGCGAGCATTGGCCTCTGCCTTCAGTTTGGAGAGTTTGCGGCGGTGATCAGACCGTAGCCTGTCGGTGCCCTTGTGCTTGGGAATGTGGCTCAGCATTTCTTCGAGGCAGGCGATTTTCTCGGCCGTCGATTCGGCGGCGCGATAACGTTTCTCTGCATCAAGAGCTTCTGCGGGAAGATTTGTGGGCATAGCTATCTTTCACCAATAGGGGCGATCTGACAGGGCCACGGATGTGGTAAGGCTACGACTGTGATAAAGCTACGATTGCGGTGCGGACATCACGTCCCGCTGCAAGTGGTGGAACTCCTGCCCCTCGCCCCTCATTCCACGGGTTACCCCTACTATACCAGAAGTGGCGGGATTTGGCAATGGCGAACCTCCCGCAGGTTCTCACGCGAGCTAGTTACCGCCGAGCAAGAAACCTGCGGGAGAGCGGAGATGATGCGCGTGTAGGGGCAACGCATTCCCATGGATGCTTTTCATTTACTGGGGTGCTGCGGTCGTACCAGGGCGCTCTTCAAAGGCAGATCCGTTGTGGGAATGCGTTGCCCCTACTAGAACAGATACGTCGTGCCCACGAGCCCTAGCACGAATTGATCAGGCATCCGAGCCGCGAACTGACACATGGCTCTAAATCCGGCACAGTGCGAGGGAACCACCATCACCGGCTCGAGCTTCTGAACCTCATCGATCGTGCGCTGAATCTCCCCCTCTTCCGCTCTGGCCAGATGCAATCCCCCCACGATGGCCCAAACTCTGTCCACTCCACTGATCTCGCGTGCGTAATTCACGGTGTTAACGATTCCTGAGTGAGCACAGCCTGCAACGATGACCAGCCCCTTGCCCTTGATGCTCATGACTACGGCTTGATCGTCCTCAACGTCGTCGTAGAGGAACGTGTCTCCCTGCCGGTAGGCTGACGTCGCCGACCTACCAGATTCCTCGAAGCTCAGTCGCGGGACCAGACCGGTCGTCCAGCATCCTGGGCCTAGCTGGTAGGGGCCCTCCGAAAGGATGATATCGGCTCCTGCGGCCTCCCACTCTCCTCGCGGCGGTGGAAAGAAAGGCCCGCGCTTGGTGCCATCCTTTCCTATCTTCCAGCGCTCCCGGAAGGCCGCGGGATGGGCGATCAGCAGCACTCCAGATGCGTCGACGTGGCTCCGTATCTGCTCCATGGTGGCGTCTGACTCCCACTTCTCCGGCTGCGGCCTGGCATCGATGGCCTTCAGGACAGCGGTAACACCGGCAGTGTGATCCCAGTGACCATGGCTCAGCGCGATCTTGTCGATGGTCTTCGGATCGATCTCCATGCGCTGCATGTTCTCCACCAGTGCCAGCCCGGTGACACCGGCGTCCCACAGTATCGTGGATCCCGAAGGGCTGAGGTCTATCAAGGCCGAGAAGCCGTGGGCGGCCAGCAATGGCTTCTCGGTGAAGCGTTTCACCGTATCAGTTGACCCCATGATGAGGTCGGCCATGTTATCAACCAGGACGGTCAAACTTGCGCTTTCGGTTACTCCAAAGCTTTGGATCTTTGGCATTGTTTGCCTCCTGTAAACTCGTGTTCGATAAAGGGTGGGGAACAACAGACTTCGGAAGTCTATCGCATGCCTGAGATATACCAGCTATCACCGGTTCTGATCTGATTCACGACGGCCGTTGTGCCGCTGGAGACTTCCGAACTCTTTTTCCACACTCTCTCATGGGGGAGCGTTGAAAGCGAGACTTCGGACATGAGAGCGCCGACTTCCTCTTCTTGATGCGCCTGACCGGGTTGATGTGGGGAAACCTGTCCATGCATCTGCGCAAGCTAGAGGACACCGGCTACGTCGAGATCGAGAAGGGCTACAAAGGCAGGAAGCCGCGCACCACGATACGCCTCAGTGATGACGGCTGATGTATCTAGTACAGGGGGCGAATACTCGATTGTGTTGGCCGCAGAGACAAGCGGGATACGCTCGCGCAGAGGTACTCCGCAGGCTGTAACGACTGCTCGGGCGGTGCTAAGCCGGCAGAGTGTAGTCCTTCGGGGAGAGAGCTCCTCCTGCAGCCATGCTGCTAGGATGCTAGCGCGAAGACCTCTTCTACGGCTTGTGGCAACTCGATGGGGACGAAGTAGCTCGTAGGATACAGGTAGTCCTCACCCGATTCATCAATCACTCGGACAAGTCGATGCTCAGCAGCGCGGACGTCGGGTATCACCCGATAGATCTTGCGCAGTTCCAACGACGCCGGATGATCTTCATTCTTGACGCAAACCACGAATTGGATTCTCATCGTTCCGTTGCAGTGAGTATACGACAAAATGTGCTTAGCTGTCAAGGTGCGTTCTTCAAATCCCTCACTCGATTCTCGTCACCTTCGTGCCTTGGATCTTCCTCGTTCTGAGCTCGACCGATGCAACGTTTGCCTCTCGACACCCTCCATCTGGCGAATCTCGATATTAGCCAGGTGGCCAATATGAAGATTGGCCACTTGGTCAATAGCAAAATCCCCCAGATGCCCGATGCATCCCAAGGGTTTTTACACTATACTGAGTGCAAATATACTGGATTAGCCCCCTGCTTGCTGGACAATATTAATGATGAAGGCCATTTTGGGCTCCGACGCCCCCAATCCTCCGCCGATCATTTGTCACCAGCCAGTCAGGGGGTTTCCTTCTGCCCGCAGACCACTCCAGCACCTCAACCGCGAACTTGATAAACACCCCGATCAAAGCTACAATACCCACGAAGAACCGCAGCCACCTGTGCCGAACCCCTGCCTGCTGGCAGCAACCATCCTGTCCATGCTCTGCAGGTCTTCTACCCGTTGCTATAGGAAAGCCAAACAGATACAGGAGAGAAATCAATCCATGACAGCGACCCATCAACCCCGCTGGCTCGAATGGGCTCGCGAGATCCAGGCCTTGGCCCAGACGGGGCTCACCTTCACTGAGAATGATTACGAGGTGAAGCGACTGAAGCGTCTGGTGGAAATCACCGCCGAGATCGTCGAGGCTCACACAGGCTTGCCCAAGGAGCCTCTGGTAGAGAGCTTTCTGGCCCAACCCGGCTACGCCACTCCCAAGATAGACCTGCGCGGCGCTGCTGTTCGCAACGGCCAGATCCTGCTGGTTCAGGAGCGCACCGACGGGCGCTGGTGCATGCCCGGGGGCTGGGCCGACGTGGGCGAATACCCCTCCGAGGGCGTGGCCCGTGAGGTGTGGGAAGAGAGCGGCTTTGAGGTCGTCGTGCGCAAGGTTATCGGCGTCTACGACACCAACCGGAGTGGAGTGCCCCTCTCGTTTTATCATGCCTACAAGATTGTCTACCTCTGCGAGATCACCGGTGGCGAGGCTTGTCCCAGCAGCGAAACCGAGGACGTCGGGTTCTTTGACTTTGATGACCTGCCTGTGCTTTCGTCCTTCCGTACCAACGAAGCGCATCTTGCGGAAGTGCGAGCCCATCTTGAGGACGATGGTCGCCCGACGGCCTTTGATTGAGGTTCTGGGGGGGGAAAAAGCTATCAGCGATCAGCCATCAGCGGTCAGCTTTCAGTTGATGGCTTCTCAGTCAACGGGGGGACAGCCCGGAGGGCTTTGCTCTTTCAGCCGGATGCTTTAGCTCCGGGAGGCGATTCGTAGGGGCAAGTTCGGCTAGGGCAGGTATCGCCCCTACAATGAAAGAAGACTTCGGAAGTCTGTCACGTGCCAGAGGTGCATCCTGTCCGAAGGAGTCTTTGTCAGATCACAAATGACCATTGTCGCGCTGAAGACTTCCGAAGTCTGGTGTACAAGTTCGGCCACATCCTGCCCACAATCGAACTTGACATAGCTACACCAGTTTGATATACTGGCGATAGCTACGTGGCCGCGCGCAGTCAGATTCTTGAACAGGAGGCCCTCCGTGTCTCGTCGAGATCATGCCCCCGAACTCCTCGACTCATCCACCGAAGCCATGCTGGCCGAGCACTAACGCCTATCGGATCTGTACCTCTACAACTCCGAGATGGGCGAGAAGCGCACCTCCTTGTATCTGACGCTCATCTCCGCCGGTGGGGCTGTCCTGATTGGCATAGAGCAACTGGGCCTCGACGCACGATCTCTGCTATGGACGGCCGCCCTCTTTCTGCTGATGCTGCTGGTAGTGGGACTGGTCACCTTCCAAAGGCTCATCGAGCGACGGACCCGTGCCACCGAGTATCTAAGAGCCATCAACCGCGTTCACCGCTACTTCGTGGACCTCGATCCCTCGCTGAAGCCCTACTTCTATTGGCCGGCCTGTGACGACGTCCCATCCTTTGGAGGTAATGGTGGCGCATTCATGGGCCTGCGGGATGTTATCGCTGTGCTGAATAGCCTCTTCGTAGGATGCTTGGTTGTGGTCATCGTGATTATTCTGTGGCCTGGCCTTGGCTATACGGCGGCAATCTCGCTGGCTGTGGTGGCGATAGCAATCGCCTGGTTCGCACATGCTAGATATGAACGCCGAAACTGTTGCCAGGCCGCGACGAAGGCCGGCAAATATGTGCGTTTCCCCAAGGATGAGGGCGACTAATCGGGCCGGGGATTGGAAAACCCTACGCCATCATACTTCTTGGTACGCTGTGGTCTCCTCAGCGGTCTCTGCGTGCTCCGCGGTGAGATCAGAGGGAAGGCCGCCAGGAAGTTTGCGTCACTCGGTGCTTGATGTTATAATGGCGGTTCACCGAAGATAAAGTGACAACTAGAACCCTTCCCAGGAGAACAAAATGAGCCAGAAGATCAAACAGGTGATCAAGCGCAACGGCGCGGTTGTGCCCTTCATATCTGAGCGCATCACGAATGCGATCTATCGGGCCCTGATCGCCATCGGACACCACGACCGCACGCTGGCCCAGGAGATGTCCGGTCAGGTGGTAGCTATCCTGGAGGAGACCATCCCATGTGGTGGCGTCCCCAGCGTCGAGGAGATACAGGACATGGTCGAGGCGGTCCTCATCAAGAACGAGCAGGTGGAGTTGGCGAAAGGCTATATCCTGTACCGTGCCGATAGGGCCAGGGGTCGGGCGGAGAAGACCTCCAAGTCACATCGCACCGCGGGCAGCATTCCTTACCGGAAGATCTGGCATGTCCTTTCCTGGGCCGTGGATCACGACCTCAACACCGTCCAGCGTCTGAACGCACGCATTGCCCGCGGGGAGTTTCCCGACATTGTACGGGAGACCGATGCAGCCTACGTGGAGGATGTCACTACGGCGGCGGACCTGGTCATCGAGCGGCGAGGCGATGTGAGAATTGTCATCATCGCCGGGCCATCTTCTTCCGGCAAAACGACGACGACCATCAAGCTGGGACAGCGATTGGAGGAGGAAGGCCTTGGTTTGGTGGCCCTCAATGTCGACAACTACTTCTTCGATCTCAATATGCATCCCAAGGACGAGTATGGAGACTACGATTTCGAAACCCCCCAGGCCCTCGACCTGGAATTGATCAATGAGCATCTCGATCGTCTGATCAAGGGCGAGGAAGTCCTGATCCCGCGCTACGATTTCAAGACCGGCACGCGCCAGTTGGACGTAACACGAATGCAGATCAGGCCAACCGACATAATTCTGATCGACAGCCTGCACGGCCTCTACGGCCCCATGACCGAGGGAATCCCCGACGAGCGGAAGTTCAGGCTCTACATCGAGACACTCCTTCAGATGAAAGATCCCGTTGGGATCTTCATACGCTGGACGGACTTGCGATTGATGCGCCGCATGTTGCGCGACGAGATCTACCGCAGCTACGATCCGCAGATGACGTTGGAGCATTGGCACTACGTGCGGAGCAGCGAGCTACGCAACATCGTCCCCTACGTCAACACCGCCGACTATATCGTCAACAGTGCTTTGCCCTACGAATTGCCTATAGTGAGACCGAAACTGCTGGATTATTTCGAGAAGTGGGTAGACCTATATCGAGATGACCCCCAGAGGCAGGATGCGTTCCTGCGGGCCAATCGGGTCTGTGGGCTCCTGCAGTCCGTGACACCGGTGGAGGATGACTCGGCGATTCCGCTGGATTCCCTGCTCAGGGAATTCATCGGTGGCAGTTGCTACGAGTATTAGAATACCAGCCACGAGTTGCATGAATCTCACTAAGTAGGCTTTCCCTTGGCCGAGGGCTTGCGTAGGCGGGGAAGTTGTAGGGGCAGGTTTTGGCTCTCGTCTATCCAAACTCCGTTGTGCGAAGGTCTCCTGACCGAGTCGACCGAGCCCTCATTGGGGTTGGTACCGATCACCG
>JAKLPW010000205.1 GCA_022013675.1 Anaerolineae bacterium
ACGATGGGAACGGCTGAGGTTCTCAGCATGAGGTATGAGTGTGTATGTATCGCGATAGCCGCTCATTCGAAGAGTAGCAGCGGCCTTTTCAAAGCCATGAGTGGCCAATCACGCATAGCAGCGTATCAAGGACATGCCCTATTGGCGGTAGAGATCCCAGACGAAGACAACACCGACCTGCCCAAGGTGCGTCGGATCTGTGAGGGTCGTGATACAAACTATGGCCCCAAGTGCTGCGCGATGATCCGCTCATCCGATGCCCGCTCGCCCGCAGAGATTGGCTCCCGGCACACATGGCTGAAGATGAGCGATCCGCCTTCGCTGGAAGGTCTGCGCCAGGCATTCTTGGATTTCGAATCACGGGTGCGATTTGAGCGACCTGAAGTGACTTTCCCATACATTATCGGCGTTGCTGTGGAAGGGGGAGGATTCCTGGGGCGGCGGGATGAACAGCCTGGTATGCGCGTGCACTTTAACCCTTACTTGAACTGCATCATCGGCGGCAGAGGAACAGGGAAATCCGCGATCATTGAGGTGATGCGCTATGCTCTTGGGATGGAGCCTCGTTTGTCCAGGACCCGAGAGCGCACCAGTGGCCTGGTAAATGCGGCGCTCGGGGCAGGGGGCAAAGTCACTGTTTTCTTCGAGGTTGGTGGACAGAAGTACCAGGTTAGCCGCATTCTGGATCTTGCGCCGCGGGTGTTTGACGCAGAAGGAGCAGAGCAACTGTTAGTCCCACCCGATCGGCTCTTCCCAGCCAAGTTCTATGGTCAGGGGGAGATACTGGAAGTAGCAGAGGATGACTCTTTCCAATTGGAGATGCTGGATCGCTTCATAGCCGGTGATTTGGAGCCGCTCCAAGATCGGAAGTCAGCTATGGAACTGGAGCTCAAGGCTAACCAAAGTGCTATCCTCGATTTGGCTCGTCAGATTGAGACCGGAGAGGAAAAGCAACAGCGATTGGAATGGATCAGGCTGAGGCTGCTCACCTTCAAGAAGCAGGGAATTGAAGAGTTGATGACCACGGCGAAAGGATACCAGCTGGAACAAGAGTTCTTCAGCCGCCTCCTGGAAGATATTCAAGACGCAACAGACAGGCTTGAGGAGATGGAGAGTGCCTTGCCCAACCCCTCCCGCCTGATGGACGAAGAAGTGCTTGTGACTTTGCCGAATGAATCGTTGATCCGTCGCTGCCGGGAACTCTTCGCTGACTGCGTACGAGGTGCCAGGAAGAACTTGACGGGACACAAGAAAGCTCTGACGGACTGCCAAGCCGAGATTCAAGGATGGCGTCAAAAAGAGTGGGAGCATCTCTTTCAAGCTCAGGAAGAAGAGTACGCAAAACGATTGCAGGAGCTCCAGTCCCAAGGCATAGCCCAGCCAGAGGACTATCTGAAGCTGGAGGGCGAGAAGAACACCCTCGAATTGCTCATGCGGGAAGTGCAGAAACTGCAACAGAAGATCGACAAGGATCTACTGCCGCGGCGTGAGGAGCTGCTGAACAAATGGGAGGAGGTTCGCTGGACGATCTATGGGGAGAGAGAAGCTCAGGCTGCAAGGCTCACAGAACAACTGGCAGCCCAGGTACAGGTCAGAGTGACTCACGCGGGTGCCCACGCGGCGCTTCGCGATTGCCTGAAGAAGGCTTTCGACGGAACCAGTATTGAAGGGAAGTGGTTGAACGTCTTGGCCGATCATTGCGCTTCGCCCCAAGAAGTAGCCAAGCGCCTGATGACGCTGCGAGCTGATCCGAGTGCTTATCACTCCTATCTACTGGCAGCCATCGGCTTGGATGAGGAAACAGCCGGATCCGTAGCGAATGCGCTGAACGACGATGGGTTGAGCCAATTGCGAGGCTGGCCCTGGGGTAAACAGGAACAGCAGCGCGACGGGCGCAGAGCGTTCATCGAGTACCTGCGGGGTGTGTACCGGGGTTCGAAGATCCGTGAAGCCGTTCTTCAAGAAGTGGTAGATCACTTCAGTTCTCCCCGTGACCTGGCAGTGGAGCTGTACCGTCGCCAGAGTGGTGCTACAAACGGGCAGGATATCCTGGGTTGCTTGAACCTTAGCGACACGGCGATGGGCTCTCTGGTCAACCATCTCGATCGACAGGCACTGTTCGAACTCCAGACTTTCGAGTTGGCTGATCAACCACATATCGAACTGGTGGTGGGGGGGGAACCGCGTAGCATCTTTGAGCTTTCCATCGGCCAGAAGTGCACAGCGATTCTGACTCTTTTGCTAGTGGAGAGTGATGTTCCCCTGCTCGTGGATCAACCCGAGGATTCGCTGGACAACAAGTTCATCTATGACGAGGTGGTGAGGCTCCTGCGGCAAGAGAAAGAACAACGGCAATTCGTCATCGCCACTCATAATGCTAATATACCGGTGTTGGGCGACGCAGAATTGATCTTGGCATTGGAGGCTGAGAAAGATCACGGGTGGATCGAGCAGCGAAATGCCATGGACTGCACCGAAGTGCAGGAAGCAGTTAAAAAGATACTAGAAGGTGGTAAGGAAGCCTTTGAGCGTCGTCGGGAGAAGTACGGTTTCTAGGGAGTGACGAGGGAGCAAGATGACTGAAGTTGAGTTGCTGAGTTTGATCGCTGCGGGCGAGTCGGAGACGGTAGAGTTCAAACGAGAAATGGATCGTGCCGAGCGGTTAGCGAGAGAGTTCGTGGCGCTAGCTAATCGACAAGGGGGAGTCGTGCTCATCGGCGTGGATGACAATCGCCATGTCTGTGGTGTGACGCTTCAACAGGACTACGAGGAGTGCATCGCTAATGTGGGCGCGCAGACGATTGACCCGCCACTTCCTCTGACCTCCTCTGTGGAGATTATTCAGGGGAAGACTGTGTTGGCGGTGCACGTTCCCCGAGGTACGCATAAGCCGCACTGTGTTCGAGAGGGTCAGCACAGATGCATAGTGTACATCCGGCACGGCACAACCAGCCGTCCCGCTACTCGTGAGGAGATTGGCAGTCTCTATCAAGAAGGCGGCATACTTGATTTTGACCTCTCGCCTGTGCCCGGAGCTACGCTGGCCGATCTCAATATGGATCTAATTGAGCAGTATGTGCGCGGCAAACTGGGCAAAGGCTTGGACGAGCTTTCCACTGATCTGCCCCAGCAGTTGGTCAACTGGAGAATCCTCATCGAGATGGCCGGAGAGAGGAGGGTGACCTTGACAGGGATGCTCTTCTTCGGTGACCGCCCCGGCGATTTCCTGCCTCAATCCCGCTTGTGGCTCAAGCGTTTCAAGGGACTTGCTACCGATGTCGACGAGTGGCATCCTGGGAAGGAGATTGATACACCCATTCCCCAGGCTATCGAAGAAGCGATGGGCTATATCAAGTCTTACACGGTTGTGGAAGAAGTGAGAGGACTCAAACGAGTCCAGAAGACCGAGTACATTGAGGAAGTGATCCGCGAGGCATTGGTCAATGCCATCGCCCATCGCAACTATGTGCGCCGTGGATCACGTATCCATGTTTCCATGTTCGATGACCGCATCGAAGTACGTAATCCAGGCCCTCTTCACAATGGCGTGACAGTGGAAAACATGCGTTTCGGAATGCAGGCTACCCGGAATCCCACTATCGTGCGTTACCTGGGAGCTAATGGCTACTGGGAAGGAGACGGCCTAGGCGTACCACGCATGATTAGACTTTGCCAGGAAAACGGTATCCGAGAACCAGATTTCGCCCTGATTGAGCACGATGTGGTGGTATCCATCTATTCGCGGCGGTACGACGAGTTCCATTGAGCGGCTGGAGGAGTCCAACTCTCTCGGACGCCCCTCATGGTGGCTTCTTTCTTCACAGCAAACTTCACCGTTTTCCCTCTGTGTTGCAACAGATCCACCATCACCGCCAGAAACTCATCCTGTTTATCCTGTCCATACCCATTCTACCTTGCGCACACGGACAAGATATGATAAGATTGCAGTGCGTGAGCTTTACGGCTTCCTGGCAAAAGTGCACGGGTAGAGCTATGCTAATCGTGTGCTGACATCTCACCCGTTGGCCAGCAGCTCCCTCCCAGTAGGGAACAAACCTGCGGCGGTTTTCGTCAAGTAAGTATAGGCGTTCAGATCTCCGAGGTTTTACCCCTGAGTGAGAAACAGATGGAATGCTAGTGCAACCGATTCGAACTAGCACTGTAGGTAGTAGGGAAAACCTCGGAGGTCTTTTCAAACCACTACTTGAGGAGGCGGC
>JAKLPW010000206.1 GCA_022013675.1 Anaerolineae bacterium
ACCAAGCAAGTTTCTTCGCAGGCCATCCGCTCAGATTCTGGGGAGCGCATCCTTTCGTGATAGCTGTCACGTACTCTGAACCGGTGTGCGGACCAAGTTGCCGCCGACTAGAGATAGTCTAGTAGAGCTCCTCGTATTGGCGAGCCTAGCGTAGCCGGTAGATGTAGATAAGGAAGCAAACCGGTGCTGATTCGAGAGTATTTAGAGATCCTCTGGCGATGGAAATGGGTTGTTGTAGTCGTGACGGCGGTGACCATTGCGGTTGTCGCCGTGGGCAGCTCGGTCATGACGCCGCAGTATTCTGCCTCGACCACAGTGCGCATCGCTCAGAGCAAGGATGGCTCGATCCCATACGGATCGGTGGAATACGTGGAGCGGGTCATGAACACATATGTGCACCTGCTGAAAAGCCGACCCTTCTTGGAAGGCGTCATCCAGCGTCTGGGACTCGGTGTGATGCCTGAGGATCTGGCCCGAACGATTAAGGTGGAGGCGCTGGTTAACACCGAACTACTGGAGATCACGGCCGAGAATCCTAACCCGGTGTTGGCAATGAGCATTGCCAATACCCTGGGGGATCTGTTGGTTGAAGAGGGCCAGAAGGTGTTCGCGGGACCGGGAAAGAGTGCGCGAGAGATTCTGCAGGAGCAGTTGGTGGCAATCGAGGTAGCCTTGAGAGAAGACAGACTGCTTCTCGAAGCCTGGTCTGATACACGGACGAATCAAGATGAGTCCGAGATGCATCCGGAGCTGAGAACGAGGATCGCGACCCAGGAACAGGCGTATGCTACGCTTCTGGAGGACTATGACCGTGCCAAGGTGAGTGATGCAATGCTGGCAAGCAGTATTCGCATTGTTGAGCCGGCGACTCTTCCCCAGGTATCGAGCGGACCTGGCCCCACATTCCTCGTGGCGCTGGCGGTATTCGTTGGATTGGCTGGAGGTGTGGGTCTAGCTTTCCTTTCTGAGAACCTGGATCGCAGGATACATTCTGAGGAGAGACTTCAAGCAACCGCGCGCCTCCCGGTGCTGGGAACGATTCCCAAGATTGCGGTGCCGAGGAGGTTGCGGGCAGGTGCTGTTCTACTGAAAAGTGATGAATGGAGTGGGGCTTCCGAGGCTGTTCGTGCGCTGAGGGGAATAGTTCTGTCTGTCGATGTTACCGCTCGGCCGAGAGTTTGCACCCTTCTCGTGGCCAGTTCAGGTCCTAGGGTAGGCAGGTCAACGATCCTTGTCAACCTGGCAATGGCAATAGCGCAGGACGGGCGAACGGTGATTGTAGTGGACAGCGACTTGAGGCATCCTTGCCTTCATGAGGTCTTCGGGGTGCCGAACGACACTGGCTTGAGCGATGCCATTCTATGCCCAAGCACTGTACGCGCGGCACTGCAGGAAACGCAGAACCCGGCGGTCAGAGTGTTAACCAGTGGGTCATTGCAGGGCCATCCCGCAGAGCTACTCGGATCACCAAACATGCTGGAGGTCATCAAGAGCTTGTCCGGCGAAGCTGATGTAGTCCTGTTGGACAGCTCACCGCTAATGGTCGTTGCTGACGGTCTCGACTTGGCTACCAGGGTGGACGGGGTTCTGTTTGTCGCCGCCAAAG
>JAKLPW010000207.1 GCA_022013675.1 Anaerolineae bacterium
CCCCCATGGCATCATAGACACTCATCAGGTTCGACCAAGTAGTAGCCGTCTCCAGAGTGTCCACCATGACGCCGTGACCAAGGAGCGTATCGCGCAGATAAGGCTGGGCGTAGCGATCGTGCGACCACGAGCGCCCCACCGCCCTTCCTAACGGCAGCCCTCGATGGTCTCCGCAAACCTCCAGCGCCAGATCCCACTGCCGGCCAACCCATCGGGCCTCCCCGTCGAAGCCCAGTAGCATCAGAGTGCTGCCCGAGGCGAGATCATACCCGCGCGCATTCAGGTACCACTCAATCAGGCTGTCGACCAAGCGGCGCAGCCCGTGATGCTCGTGGCTCAGTGCAGCAGAGGCCGCCGTTTCGGGCGCGTCGGAAAGGCGCACGATGGATGGGCGTAACGCAGCGTTCTGCATTAGCTCACGGAAAGCGGTTACGCCATCCTCCATGTTGTGAAAGATTACGCCCCGGTAATCTTGAACTGACGGCAAAGGGTGGATGCGCATGGTAGCCTCAGTAATAACGCCGTAGCTGCCCTCAGAGCCGACTAGCACACGCAGAAGGCTGGGACCAGCAGCAGTAGCAGGAGTGTCCTTGGTTTCGATGATACCAACCGGTGTAATAACCCGCACAGCCTGGGTCATATCCTCGATCTTTCCATAGCCTATAGAGTTCTGGCCGGCCGCGCGGGTGGCAATCCAGCCACCCAGAGTGGAAAACTCGAAGGATTGAGGGAAATGGCCCAACGTGAAGCCCATTGCATTAAGCTGGGTCTCCACCTTTGGACCAACAGCGCCGGCCTGGATGCGGGCCGTGCGTGAGACCGGATCCAGCGAAAGTACACGATCCAGCCGGGCCAGATCGAGGGTGATCGTGGGCCGGTCGCCGGGTTCCGGCTCAACTCCGCCCAGGACGGAACTGCCGCCACCGAAAGGAACAAGGGCGATGTCGCGATCGGCAACCCAGGCCAGCAGAGGAATGATTTGCCCTTCGTCAGCAGGGTAGACGATGGCGTCAGGAGGATTGGGGATATGACCGGCGCGGATGCGAATCAGGTCGCGGTAGGACTTGCCATAGGCATGCTCGACGCGAGCACGCCTATCAGTGCGCACTGATTCCTCTCCTAACAGTTTTCGGAGAGATAAGAGCACCTGATCATCCAGGCGTGGCGGTCGTAATGAAATCTCATTGAGGGCGACAGGCGGAGTCTCGCTCTCAATCCACTCGTCGGGCAGTTCGAGCCACTCATGGAGCATAGGCCAGAAGGCAGGGCGACCCTCAAGTGAGTAGCCTTGATCAAGCACACCCCACCCCCACCAGCGCAGATTCTGGATGTCCATAGGTCATCAGTCTCCTTCAATCTTCCATTACTGATCTCCGAAGATAACTTGAGTTTGTTAAACAGTCTATCAACAGTTTAGTATAGAGTGGCACCCCAGTCAAGCCGCCGAGCTGCTTGGTGCTGAGAGTGCCTCTCACCAGACATCGGAGTCAGAGGCATTCAGCGAGGTGACAGTCATCGACAATCCGGCTCAAAACTGCTTGGATTACGAAACGCATCCTGTACACCATAGAGCTGTTAGTCATTCCTTCTACATCGTCTCGTTCTTTGAATCAGAGTGGATTTCATGGTATAATTGCGATTGTGGAAGAAAAAGTTAATCTTCGTCAGGCAGCAACGCTGCGCAAACACGATGCATTGAGAGTCGGATTGAATGCTCATCTTCTCTCTCTTGATTCAACCTATCGCAGTGCAGGGGTAAGTCGTTACATCCATCAACTCATGCACTACCTGCCCAAGGTAGACAAAGACTTACAGTTGGAGGCATTCACATCCGTGCGGAATGCCCTTTTCCCAGGCTGGCAGTTGCACCATTCCCGTCTGCCCACACGCCATCCCTTGGTGCGAATGCTCTGGGAACAGTTCTGTCAACCGTTTTCTGCCAGGGGGCTGCACCTGCTTCATGCACCGGTATACGTTTCCCCTTTGCTGGCACCTTGTCCCACAGTAGTCACGATCCACGATTTGAGTTTCATGAAACTGCCTGGGGTATTCCGAGCCGCCAACCGTAGCTATCTCAGGCTCTTCACACGACTTTCGGTCCGGAAAGCAGAGAGGGTCATTGTCGTATCAGAGAACACACGACGAGACGCGGCCCTTCTACTAGGCATTCCCCTGGAACGCATAGCGGTAGTTCCCAACGGAGTAGATGACACATTCCACCCCATCCAGAACCAGAAACTCATCGCAGAGTTCCGACGACGACGAGACATCCCCGACAAAATCATACTCTTCGTAGGAACCATCGAGCCTCGCAAGAACGTAGGCACCCTGATTCATGCCTACGCCCACTTGCGGGAAAAGAGGAGCGTAGAGCACAAACTGGTCATTGGGGGCAGTATAGGATGGATGTATGAACCCATCTTCGCTCTCGTCGAGGAACTGGGGCTATCCGAGGAAGTTCTCTTCCCCGGATTCCTTTCGCCAGAAGAGCTGCCTTTGTGGTATAATGCGGCGGAGTTGTTCGCCTACCCCTCTTTGTACGAGGGATTCGGCCTCCCACCATTGGAGGCGATGGCTTGTGGCACGCCAGTCATCACCTCAAATGCCTCGGCCCTTCCTGAGGTGGTGGGAAAGGCGGGGATCATGCTGGATCCACACGATGCAGATGCGTGGGCGGAGACCATGGAACGAGTTCTGCTAGATACTGAGCTGTGTGAGTCTCTGAGCAAGGCAGGACTGAAGCGCGCTCAACGGTTCTCATGGCAGAAAACGGCGCAAATGACAGCAAGCCTCTATCGGAGCATTATGTACAACCGGACAACAAGTCATGTCTAAGAGATACGAGATCTGGTTTGCGGCAGGGAAAGTCTTGGCGGACGCAGTGCTGATCAATATTGCCTTCTTTGTCGCATACAAGGTGAGATACCAACTTCAGTGGTTCAGGGAAGTCGAACCCCGCTATTACCATCCCTACGGAGTTTTCCTCCCTAGCGCCCTGGGACTGATGGCCATTCTCCTCCTCATCTACTGGTGGGACGGGGTCTACAGCACATCTCGGGGACGTACCTGGCTGGATAAGTCCAACGATCTATTGCGTGGGACCATGACCGGCACCGCCGCCATGATGCTCATCGTCTTTATCTACCGCCCGTTCTTCTACTCCCGACTGATATTCGGCTATGCAGGAGTTTTCGTATTCGTCTTGCTCAACATCGGCCGCCTGTTGGAGGGAGCAGTGAGAGAACGCCTCCGCAGACGAGGGATCGGCGTGCGGCGAGCTCTGATCGTAGGAGCCGGAGAGATCGGACGCACCGTCATGCGGAACCTCATGGCTCAACCAGAGATAGGCTATGAGGTAGTTGGCTTTGTGGACGACGCCCCCGAGAAGGGCCATACGGACATGGGCCGCCTGAAAGCCCTGGGGGATACGGCCAATATCCCCACTATGGTAGCCGAACATGCCATTGATGAAGTCATCATAACCCTACCCTGGATCTCTCATCGCAAGATCATGCGGGTAATCGCCCAATGTGAGCGCCAGAACGTGCGCGTGAAACTGGTACCCGACATGTTCCAGATTAGCATCAGCCAAGTTGAGCTGGAAGTGATCAACGGCATCCCCATGCTGGGAGTGCGAGAACCTTCCATTCGCGGATGGAACCGTGCCGTCAAGAGGACGGTCGACGTGCTCGTAGTATCCTTGGGGCTGGTGATACTCTCACCACTCATGGCTCTAATTGCGCTCGCAATTCGCCTGAACTCTCAGGGACCAGTGATTTTCAAACAAATCCGCGTAGGACGGGATGGGGAAGAGTTCCTGGTCTACAAGTTCCGCACCATGCGCGAAGACGCGGAGGATACAAAGGGACACCTTAGCGACCAGAATGAGGCCCAAGGTCCGATCTTCAAGATCAGGGATGATCCTCGATGTACCCGGGTAGGTCGTTTCCTGCGGCGTTCCAGCTTGGACGAGCTCCCCCAGCTCTACAACGTGCTGAGGGGAGAGATGAGTCTCATCGGGCCACGGCCCCCGATACCCGATGAGGTGAAACAGTACAAACCTTGGCAGCAGCGGCGGCTAGAAACTTCGCCAGGTATCACGGGCCTTTGGCAGGTCAGCGGACGCAGCGATCTTACCTTCGATGAGATGGTACTGCTGGACCTGTTCTATATTGAGAACTGGTCACTACTACTGGATATCAAGATAGCCTTGAGAACCATCCCGACGATAATGCTGGGCACCGGCGCATACTAGCAACGTGCCAACCCGAGAGTCATTTCAGGAGCCTATCGCACGAGATAGCACCTCTTGGACAAGCTCAGGAGATACTTACCATGGAACTACGTCTTGCGCGGTCTGACCGTGGCGCCGCAATCGCGTTCTTGCGAGAGTTGATTCGCATACCCAGTCTCTCTACCGAAGAAGGAGAACTGGCTGCCCGTCTTAAGGAGGAGTTACTCCGAGTTGGGGTCAGCGACATCCGTATCGACCGCATAGGAAACGTGGTCGCGCGCATAGGCCCCGAAAACGGCAGAAGGCTGCTCTACAATGGACACATGGATACAGTAGGCGTCGGCAACCGCGCTACGTGGAGCCGAGATCCCTTCGGCGCGGAGATGACAGAAGGCATCATTCACGGACGCGGAGCAGCAGATATGAAGGGAGCCTTGGCGGCCATGGTCTACGCTGCCAAGATACTGATTGACTCGGGTACTCAGCTAGGCGGCGACCTCTATATCGTGGGAGTGGTGCAAGAGGAACCGTGCGAAGGCCTCGCCATGCGCGTTCTCGTCGAGGAGGAAGGTATCCGGCCCGATTGGGTTGTACTGGGTGAGGCGACGGACCTGCAACTGGCGCGAGGCCATCGTGGCAGAATCGAGCTGCGGGTGACGACCCAGGGTAAGTCATGTCACGCTGCCACTCCACGACTAGGAGAAAACGCCATCTACGCGGCCGCCCGTATCATCGTAGGCATAGAGATGCTTGCCCCCCAGTTGAGCCACGACTCCTTCCTCGGAAGAGGAAGCACCGCAGTGACTGATATCACAAGCACAGCCAGCAGCCGCAACGCAATTCCCGACAGTTGCACCCTGTGCATTGATCGGCGACTGACGGGAGGAGAGACTGAAACCAAGGCCCTCACAGAAGTTAGAAGAATCATTGCACGGGAGGACGTCTCTGCTCACGTGGAAGTATCGAAGTATCAGGCCACCAGTTACACCGGATACGAGTGCCGAGCCAGGCAAGCATTCCCCTACTGGGCAACTCCGGAAACGACTCCGCTGGTACGCCAAGCCGCGCAGACCATCGAGAAGGTGCTTGGTTTCGCACCGGCCATCGGGCGATGGGAGTTTTCAACCGACGGGGCATACACCGCCGGGATCGCAGGCATCCCAACTATCGGCTTCGGGCCAGGTGAAGAACGCTATGTACACACCGTGGACGAGCAGATACGTGCCGATGATGTGATAGCTGCCGCTGAGGTATACGCGCAACTGGCTGTTGATCTCCTGGGAACGGAATGAGAGTAGAGGGTCCCGAAGGCCGCGACTGGCTCAGCCCAGGCGGAACGTTCTAGCATAGCGTCGCGCAGAGATGATCAAAGGGATTCCGGCCACTTTCTCAGCATCTTCCGTGTGAAACCTTGACAGCAATCCTTCTTTCTGTTATACTCATGTCAGACCTCAGACAAATGCCCGCGCAACACAGAGGTTGTGCAATGACGCAAGAGTTAGCCAAAATCAAGCTTGATACCCGCCCTCTCTACGTACGCGCCGAACGGGCCCTCTCACAACTCCTCAACGCGTCCGATCCTGGAGAACAGCTCCCCCCTGAACCGAAACTGGCCCACATGCTGGGTATCTCCCGTTCCACCTTACGAGAAGCCTTACGCTCCTTCGAGAGACAAGGCCTAATCACTCGCCGGCGCGGAATCGGCACATTCGTAAGCCGTTCAAGGCAGATCATCGAGAGCAACCTGGAGACACTAGAGAGCATTGACTCTCTGGCACGCCGAATGGGATTAGAATGTGTGACGCGCGATCTGGAAGTGAAAGAGGAATCTTCATCAGCCGAGATCGCTGGACACCTGGGGATTGCCGAAGACTCGCCTGTCATCAGCATCTCGCGCATCAAGGCCGCTCAGGGGCAAGCAGTGGCCTATATGCACGACGTATTTCCTGCAACGCTGGTGGACATCCAGACAATACGTGCCAAGTTCAAGGGTTCCGCCATCGACTTTCTCCTGGAACAAGGAATCCCAAAGTTAAGCTACGCCTGGACGAATATCTCTGCCACTCAGGCGGGATCAAGAATCGGAGGCAAGCTGGGGCTTGATCCCCAATGCGTGCTCCTACTACTGGAAGAAATAGTCTATTCCGAGGAGAATGTAACCGTGGAATATTCTCGCAACTACTTCGTCCCTGAGTATTTCAACTTCCATCTCATGCGTCGGATCAAAAGCTAACCACAAGGCTAATTCTGAGGAGGTGATAGCACCCACAAGACGAACCAGACAGGCAGGCAGGTCACGTATCGTATTTATGCTATTGAAAAACGAGTAGAAAAGGAGCAGATCAAGCAATGAAAACAGACAGCTTTCGTGGCAAGGACTTCCTGACGCTATTGGACTGGTCCAAAGAGGAAGTCGAGACGATCCTCGACTTGGCCTTGGACTTCAAGCGACGCTACGCCGTGGGAGAACTGCATAACCACCTCCTACCGGCCAAGTCACTCTTCATGATCTTCTACAATCAGTCCCTGCGCACGCGCAACAGCTTCGAAGCGGGCATGACACAACTGGGTGGACACGCGCACTTCCTGGATCCTTCCAAGATCTACACCCCGGCAATGCCTGGCAAAGAGGTAGCCTATTCGACCGAGCGCGTCTCAGACGTAGCCCGCGTCCTGTCGCGTATGGGAGACGCAATTTCCATTCGCTGCTACGGTGACCCCGTGGACTGGCTGTATGGCGGCTCGCACGAGCTAATCAAGAACTTCGCTTACTGGGCTGACATCCCCGTCCTGAACATGGAGTGCGACAAGTACCATCCCTTCCAGGCTCTGGCCGACATCTTCACGGTCAAAGAGAAGATGGGAACATTCAAAGGAACCAAGTTCGTCATGAGTTGGGCCTACTCGCCCAGCGTGCACAAGCCCCGCGCCGTTCCCCAGAGTGCTATCATCGCCGCCAGCATGATGGGTATGGAAGTTGTTCTGGCTCATCCGGAGGGCATGGAGCTCGATGACGAGGTCCTGGCAGCTTGTAGCAACTATGCCAAACGCGCCAACGGCTCCTTCACTATCAGCCACGACATGAGAGAAGCCGTGAAGGACGCCCATGTCGTCTATCCCAAGGCCTGGTGCGCAACACCGATCTTCCAGCCACCCGTGGGACAGAATGACCATGCCAAGACACAAGCCATCTTCGATGCCAACAAGAACTGGATCTGCAACGCCAATCTGATGAAACTGGCAGATCCCGAAGCCATCTACATGCATTGCCTACCCGCCGACCGCAGCTACGAGGTCACCGACGAGGTGATCGACGGTCCCCAGTCGGTGGCCTTCGACGAGGCCGAAAACCGCCTACACGTACAGAAAGCAGTCATGGCATTGACGATGAAATAACCACTCAGTACACCGGGGGTCTCCGATCTGCTCATCGATCTCGCCCCCGGTGTATTGAACTCCGATCCATCTCTTCGGGAGATTGGCTCGGCTATCAGAAAGAAAGGAGAGTTGAAGCATGGATCTCTATGGCCGGGACTTACTCTGTACCCAGGATTGGGCCATTGAGGAACTAGAGGCAGTGTTGGAACTGGCGGTCAAGATGAAGCGAGACCGCTTCTCGGATCGCTGGACCAGCATCCTGAAACACAAAACCTTTCTGATGTTCTTCTACAACCCCTCAGTACGGACTCGCCAGTCCTTTGAGGCAGCCGCAACGGAGCTAGGCGGTCATGCTCAGTTCCTGGAGCCCAAATCCATGCGCTTGAAAACGGCGACCACCGCTGGGGAGACGATAGAGGACGCCGCTAAGGTGATGAGTCGCTATGGGGCAGGCCTGGGCATCCGCATCTTGGAGGACAAGATCCCCTACTACGGCGCGGGCCAGGAGTTGCTAGAGGAATACGCCCGCTGGGCCGACATTCCGATCATCTCCATGGCGCACGATAAGTTCCATCCCTGCCAAGGCCTCGCTGACGTGATGGGATTACGAGAACACATGGGTGATGTGCGGGGCAAGAAACTGCTTCTGACGTGGGGCTCGGGAGCTCTGGCTCGTTCATGGAGCTCCGTGCAAGAAGCCCTGCTAATATCCTCGCGCCTCGGGATGGATGTAACAGTAGCTTGCCCAGAGGGATATGATCTTGACCCATGGGTTATTGAAACCACCCGCACAAACTGCGAGGTCAATGGCCGCACTTTCGATAGCACACATGATCCGGTGGCTGGCTATGAGGGAGCTGACGTGGTCTATTCACGTAACTGGGTTACTTCGAACGCCTACGTGGATGGAGCTCTGCAGAAGCAGGCGGAGATCGAGATTGCAATGCAGCACACAGGATGGACATGCTCGGCTGACAAGATGGCCAAGGGGAACAATCCCTATTTCATCCATCCCATGCCCGTAGACCGAGGAAACGAGGTCACGGACGAGGTCGCCAGTGGTCCTCGCTCGATCATCGTCGACATCGCCGAGAACCGCCTGCACGTACAGAAAGCGATCATGGCCTTGACAATGGGGAGCACATAAAAGGAGAATCTCATGGATGGCAAAGTCGCCGTCGTAGCAATCGGTGGTAACTCCCTGATCAAAGATAAGCAGCACCGGACCGTGCCCGACCAATTCAACGCCACGCGGGAGACCTGCGTGCACATTGCTGGCATGATCGAGCAGGGTTGGAACGTAGTGATCACTCACGGCAATGGCCCTCAGGTAGGGTTCATCTTGCTACGCTCAGAGATGGCCTCCCATGTACTGCATGACGTGCCGTTGGACTCCTGCGGAGCGGACACCCAGGGAGCTATCGGGTATATGATCCAGCAGTCCCTGTATAACGAATTCAGCAAGCGAGGAATAGATCGTGCGGCAGTAACGGTTGTCACCCAAGTGGCCGTGGACGCCAATGATCCGGCCTTCCAGCGTCCATCCAAGCCCATCGGACCGTTCTACGATAAAGAGAAAGCGATGATGTTCAAGGAAGATCAAGGCTGGGACGTCGTCGAGGACTCCGGAAGAGGCTGGCGCAGAGTAGTACCCTCCCCCCTTCCACAACGCATCGTCGAGAGAGATGCTATCAAGGGGTTGGTGGACCGAGGGTTCGTCGTCATCGGCGTAGGCGGCGGAGGCATCCCCGTAATCGAGGAGAACGGACAACTCAAAGGAGTGGCAGCGGTCATCGACAAAGACTACGCCTCCAGTCTCCTGGCCACCAGCATCGGTGCTGAGTTGCTCCTCATCTCCACTGCCGTCGAGAGGGTAGCCTTGAACTTCGGCAAGCCCAATCAGCAATGGTTGGATAGAATGACCTTGGCTGAGACCCGCCGTTACCTCGAAGAGGGACACTTCGCCCCAGGCAGCATGGAACCCAAGATCCGGGCCATCATGGGCTTCTTGGAGCGCGGTGGCAAGAAAGCCCTGATAACCTCGCCGGAGTGCATTGAGCGCGCTCTGGCAGGTGAGACGGGCACCTGGATCGTGCCGTAGCTAGAGAAGCCTGAGAGGAAACATCCCTCTCAACGGTGGTGAGCAAGGCCGCCTTGCCCAACACTTAAGCCCGCGCCCCTGGCCAGGAGCGCGGGCTTTCTCCTCAGAAATACCCTCCGACGCGACTCGAATGTATGCCATGGTTGCCCACCTTAGGTCCACACATATCCACAGGG
>JAKLPW010000208.1 GCA_022013675.1 Anaerolineae bacterium
AATCTGCCGACGCAGGTAGTCAGTCCATGATTCTCAAGCTACCATCATCAGCCAGTAGGTCGTGAGGCAAGCGATCTGGCTTGCTACTCCAGCACAGTCTGTCTGATGGCTTCAGCGCCGTACTCATAGCGATCCCTCGTAAGATACTTCAACGGGTGCGCCTTTTCGCTCCAGCGAGCGATCGACAGCCTCCATCACACGCACCACTTCCAAGCCGTTCTCCCCATCAGTGAGCGGAATCCGGTCGTCGATAATGCACTCCAGAAAATGCTTGCACTCATTCTTCAGCGGTTCACTCGATTCGATTCTGGGAATGATGATGTCGCCGTTGCGCAGCAAGAAGTGGTATTCTCCGTAGCTGGGCGCCTCGCGCGGTACCGGCTTCACCCCTTTCTCGAAGACACGCACCTGTTCCTGAGGGCTGAGATCATTGAAGACTATGCGCTTGTCACTGCCCACCACCACCACCTCTCGAACCTTGTGTGGGTCGGCCCAGCTCGTGTGAGCGTGACCAATGACTCCATCGGGATATCCCAAGGAGATGAACCCGACATCCTCGCGGCCATTGCCAAGAACCCTTGCACCCACAGCGCTGACCCATTCGGGTGTGCTGTCCAGCAAGTAGTTGAATATGGAAACGTCATGGGTCGCCAGGTCCCACATGACACTCACGTCCTCTCGGATAGGACCCAGATTCGTGCGCTGCGAGTACAGATAGTAGATTCGGCCTAGTTCGCCCTGGCTGGTGTAGGTCTTGACCTTCCTGATGCCGGCGTTGTAAAGGAACGTATGACCGACCATGAGTTTGACTCCCCTGGAATCGGCCTGTCGGATCAAGTCTTCAGCATCAGCTACATTCGTGGTTATCGGTTTCTCGAGCAGAACGTGCTTCCCTGCTTGCAGGCAGATGGAGGCAATATCGTAGTGACTTGCTGCTGCTGTGCAAATCACAACTGCATCGACGTCCTGCCGCCCGATGAGCTCGTCAAGGTCTGTGGTCACCGCCACCTGAGCAAACCTCTGTCCTACCTCTCGCAGCCGCTCTTGGCGCAAATCACATACAGCTACGACTCGCGATTCAGGAAGCTCAGTGAACACGCGAACGTGGTTGATGCCCCAATAGCCGCAGCCGACAATGCCGATTCCTAGCTCTTCCATATTTCCACCTCACGCAGCGCCACGGCCCGATAACATGGCCGGGACGGTTAGGAACATGATCTTCACATCGAACCATATAGATTGACAGGCTATATACTCGATATCCAGACGGGCCATTTCATCTACCGTCACCAGACCTCTCCCCTTCAACTGCCATAGTCCGGTGACCCCAGGAGTTGCATCGAGTCGTTGCCTGTGCCACGGCTCGTACTCAGCCACCTCATACAGGGGAACGGGTCTTGGCCCTACCAGGCTCATAGCTCCCGTCACCACATTCCATAGTTGTGGCAACTCATCCAGACTTGTCTTGCGAAGGATTCGGCCGACCCTCGTCACTCGGTCGTCGTTGACGAGCTTGGCTATCCCTTGCTCAGTTTCCAGATCCCCATGTATCCACCTGCTCACGTATTCCTTGTGAACATTCTGATCGCAGTCCTGATACATGGAACGGAACTTATACATCACGAAAGGCTTCCGTTTGCCTTCCCGCCAGTCATAACCCATCCGCTCTTGCCCGAAGAATATGCTGCCTCTAGAATCCAGCTTGATGAGCAGAGCAATCAACAGCGCCAAGGGAGATAGTAACACCAGCAGCATGGAGGCTAGTAGGAAGTCCATAGCCCCCTTGACCCAATGGTACACGCTCTTGTGCTCAAGTATTCCTTCGACTGAAGCACGACCATCCCACATCACACGAGTTGGTTTCGTAGCCATCTTGCCTTCCCTCCCTATCTAGAGCCCCCCACAGGCTCACCTAATTCAGGACGAATCAGGTATGAATCTCATACCGATTCCTGTGCTCCGTATGGGATCGAGCCATCCTTGCTCTGAGCGATGCGCACTGTGGTCGAGGCAGAATACTGCGGCGTCACGCCCGCGCTTCCCACGCTAACAACCGCAATGGTCACCGTCATCACGACAACAACCACCCATTTCCATCGCCAGAGGATCTCTAAATACTCTCGAATCAGCACCGGTTTGCTTCCTTATCTACATCTACCGGCTACGCTAGGCTGGCCAATACGAGGAGCTCTACTAGACTATCTCTAGTCGGCGGCAACTTGGTCCGCACACCGGTTCAGAGTACGTGACAGCTATCACGAAAGGATGCGCTCCCCAGAATCTGAGCGGATGGCCTGCGAAGAAACTTGCTTGGT
>JAKLPW010000209.1 GCA_022013675.1 Anaerolineae bacterium
CGCGCTCCCGCAGCTCCCCACCTCTCATGATATTGTGGACTTCCAGAGGCTCTCCTACAATGTTGCCCACTGTCATGCGTGGGTTCAACGAAGCATAGGGATCTTGGAAGATCATCTGCATATTACGGCGCATGCGGCGTAGTTTCTCACCCTTCAAGGTACAGAGATCGGAACCCTCGAAAAGGACCTCCCCACCAGTGGGACGATAGAGTTGTAGAATAGCCCTTCCCGTGGTGGTTTTGCCGCAACCACTCTCTCCAACCAGCCCCAAAGTCTCGCCCTTCCTTATGGTGAAGGAGACGCCATCAACTGCCTTGATGTCCCCCACATGCCGCTGGATAATGATCCCCTGGGTGATGGGGAACCACATCCTCAGATCCTTGATCTCAACCAGGACACTGTTTTCAGCCATCGTTATCGCTCACCTCCGGTAATATCCACCCAGCAAGCCACTTTGTGCCGGGGGGCGACAGTCTCAAGATGCGGGTTCTCCTCCAAACAACGGTCAATGGCATACACACACCGCGGGGCGAAGGGACACCCCGGAGGCATGTCGATCAGATCCGGGGGCATCCCTTCAATGGGAATCAGCTTCTCCTTGATCGTCTGGTCGAGGCGAGGAACCGAACGGAGCAATCCCAGAGTATAGGGGTGCCGAGGATCACCATACAGATCCTTCACGCCGGCTTCCTCAATGAAATGACCCGCGTACATCACGATGACGCGTTCCGCAAGGCCAGCTATGATCCCCAGATCATGCGTAATCCAGATGATCGCCATTCCCATCTCTTGCTTGAGGCGCTTGATAATGTCAATAATCTGTGCCTGGATGGTAACGTCGAGGGCTGTGGTTGGCTCATCGGCAATGAGGAGTTGAGGATTGCAGGACAAACCCATGGCAATCATCACACGCTGACGCATTCCTCCGCTGAATTGATGCGGATAGTCGTCGATGCGATCCGCAGCTTCAGGGATGTTGACCATCTCCAGCAGCTCGATCGAGCGCCTTCGCGCCTGCTCCTTGTCCATACCCATGTGTAGTTCCAGGGACTCAGTCACCTGCTGACTGATTGTCAGCACCGGGTTCAGGGACGTCATCGGGTCCTGAAACACCATGGCAATCTTGTTCCCTCGGATCTGCCGGATCTCCTCTTCATCTATCTTGAGAAGATCTCGCCCCTGAAACAACACTTCTCCTCCCACGATACGACCAGGTGGAGAGGGAATCAAGCGCATGACAGAGAGCACACTAACACTCTTACCACATCCGCTCTCCCCCACGATCCCGAGTGTCTCCCCCTCATTGAGATCGTAGGATATCCCGTTGACGGCGTTCACCACACCGTCCTGGGTGAAAAATTGGGTCTTGAGCCCCCTAACCTGTAGCAGGGTCCCCATACATTCCTCCTCTCTTCAGTAATGACGATTGACTAATTCTGAATATAGACGTTCTTCAGCCAAGGAATGATCGTTGGAGCAAGAGCTGCTCCCTTAACACGAGGCTTCAGTAGCAAGTACTCCTTACCATGCCAGAGAGGAACCCAGGGTGCCTCGGCGAGGATGATCTCCTCAGCTTGCCGGTACAAAGCCATGCGCACCCCGATATCCAACTCAGTGCGAGCCTGTTCGAGCAACTCATCGACCTGTTCGTTCTCATAGCGAGCGTGGTTGCTCTCACTCTGACTATGGAATAGGACATCCAGGAAGTTTTGAGGATCGGGATAATCTCCTATCCATCCCAGAGAAAACATCTGACACTTCCCTGCCCGGACGTCCTTCAAGAAGGTCGGCCACGCCGCCGCCTCCACAGACAGACTCACACCAAGGTTCTCCTCGTACATAGCCAGGATCGCTTCGATGGTCCGAGGAAGTATACCACTTTCTCCCCCAATATGCAAGGTGATTGAAGGTAACGCATCCGCACTGCCGTACCTGGATTCAGCCAGAAGCTCTTTGGCTCTCACGGGATCAAACGCTATTCCATGCAAGTCCTCGCTGTAGCCGGGAAGGCCTGGTGGCAAGATTCCAGTGGCAGGAACGACAGTATCCTTCAAAACGAGACTGGCCAGTTTGTCCCTATCCACGGCACAGGCGAAAGCCTGACGCACCTTGGCATCATCGAAAGGCTCCTGGGAGGTATTCATCCCCAGATACTGCACGTTCAGTCGGGACACAATGCTAAGTTCCGCATGGAGCGGATTAGACGGATCCAGTACCCTCTCGATATCACCAATACCTACCTCCACCACATCCAGTTGGTCATCCTCGTACATAGACATAGGGTCTCCCCCCGAAAGGATGAATTCCACACGCTCCAGGGATGGAGGCCCTCCGTAGAAATGGTCATTGCGTTCCAGTACGATCTTATCCCTATCCCGTTCTGCCAACTTGAACGGTCCCGTGCCATTGGGAGTCTGATCCCACTGGGCACCGCCAGCCTCGACGTTATCTCGATCCACTACAAATGCAGTAGAGTAGGTTAGCTTCGCCAGAAAATATGCTTTTGGCGCGTCAATGCTGATTTCCAGGGTATGATCGTCCAGCGCGCGAACTCCCTCTATCTCGCGTGCATCCCCCTGGATCATCGCCTGAGCCCCCACGATGTCATTCAGGTAGGCTGAGGCAACGGTGGATCGCAGAGCCGGGTCGCAGGCTCGCTCCAGCGAGTATTTGAAATCCAATGCCGTCACAGGCTTACCGTCGTGGAAACGAACGTCAGGCCGAAGATAGAAAGTATACACGCAACCATCGGGGCTTATCTCCCACCGCTCGGCGATATCAGGAACGACATTCAGCTTCTCATCAAGGGTTACCAGGCCGCTGAAGATCTCTACCACGTACTCGGCAGAATCGGCATCGGTGACCAAGGCGGGGTCAAAAGTTATCGGCTCGCTCCCCCACAACCTGAGCACTCCTGCCTCTGACGGCGCGCGTGATGAGGGACTGCCAATATCAATCTGCACACCCGACTGCCCGGAGGTTGACAGATGTCGCCATGCCGCGAGGCCCGACACTACGCAAAGGCCAACCAGAGCACACGCAAACAACACTACGGCGACGACTATGATCCACCTGGTGTTCTTGAACATCGTGCCTCGCAAGGATCCAGCACTCAGCTATCAGCCGTCAGTAACCGCAAGGGAGCTGAAAGCTGACCGCTGATAGCTGACAGCTTACTTAAAAAACAAGGGCCACGTAGCCCCTTCAGAGGGGGCTACGTGGCTTGGTAACGTACTCAGCCCATCAGGATTGAATTCCTAGTGAGCCTTGACTTTCCACAGGTGCCAGTCCTGGCCGCCAAGCGGAGGATAGAGTCGCTCGACGTACGGCTTCGTGCAAACCACTGTGGTGTAGAAGTAGATGGGTATAGTGTTGACGAACTCATCACACAAGATCGTCTCGGCCCTCAGATACATCTCCTTGCGCTTCTCAGGATCAGTCTCCTTGGCGGCACCCTCGGTGAGCGCCATGAACTCGATGGCCGCTGGATCATCTAGGGGCCACTTCGATCGGTTGGCGCCTACGCGCGGGTTGTATACCTCATGCACCCAGTTATTCTGGTCCGGGTAGTCGGCGCACCAGCCCAGCCGCCAGACCTGAGGAGAATCCTCCGTGAGGGTCTGCAGGTAGACCTTCCACTCCTGGTTGGCCAGCTTGATGTCCACGCCCAGGTGCTCCTTCCAACCCGCCTGGATGAACTGAGCGATCTTCTGGTGCCCTTCGCTGGTGTTGAACATCAGCGTCATCTCGGGGAAGCCCGCGCCATCAGGATACCCAGCCTCAGCCAGGTATTGCTTGGCCAGAGCGGCATCGAAGTGGGGACCCTTGTAGTCGGGATTGTCCCAGGGCGAACCGAAGATGCCCGGGCAGGCAAAGCTGTTGGCCGGCAACTGGCCACCCTTGGTCACCGTGTCGATCAGTTTCTGCCGGTCGATGGCATAGGACAGAGCCTTCCGCACGAGGACGTTGTCCGTCGGCGGCTTGGTGACGTTGAAGCCATAGTAGTAGGTGCACAGGGCAGGCGCAATGTAGAGCTCCTTGGAGAGCTCAGGATCAGCCTTCACCCGATCCATGTCTTCCAAAGGTACGCCTGCCACATCCAACTCATCATTCTCGTACATGGCAAACGCGGTCGAGGACTCCACCACCATGACGCAGTTGATCGTCTCGAGGCTGACGTCCTTCGCGCCCCACCAGTAGGGATTCTTGACCAAGACCAGCTTGCTCTCGTGCTCCCAGGTGTCGAGCAGATAGGGACCATTGCTCCACATGTTCCCCGCCTCAGTCCACTTGTCGCCATGCGCATCGATGACTTCCTTGGGAACGGCAAAAGTCACCCACATACTGGCGATGCTGGGGAAGTAGCCAGCGGGCTGTTCCAGGGTGAACTCCACGGTGGTGTCGTCCAGAGCCTTCACACCGATGGAATCCAGGTCGGTGCTCTCGCCTGTATTGACTGCCTCACCGTTCTTGATGATGTAGAGCACGTAGGCATAGTCCGAAGCCGTCTCGGGATTGATGCAGCGCTTCACGCCATACTCTACGTCATAAGCGGTGACCTTTCGCTCCTTGGTGGCCTTCTTGGCGCCCGGATCGTAACTGACCCAGTTGACATCGTCGCGCAACTTGAAGGTCCACACCAGGCCATCAGCCGAGGCGCTCCACTCTTTGGCATACTCAGGGATTACTTCCGACGTCTTGGGGTCGGTACCGGTCAGGCCCAAGAATAGGGCCGAGTCGACGTCGACCGACGTGGTGTCAGTGGCCAACTGCGGGTCAAGCGTGGGAGGTTCAGTCCCCAGGTTCCAGTTGAGCGATGTAGCCAACTTCTCCTTGGGGGCACAGCCAGCTACCAGCGATACTACCATAAGCACTGCCAAAACTATGAACAGCTTGTTCCGACGCATCTTTTCCTCCTTTAAGGTTTCCTACAAGGCTAAAGTTTGCGACTCATACGAAGCCGTCGCCCGACGCACATCTATCTTCTTTACGGCTCTTCCTCACCCCCTTTCCCAGGCTCTCCAGAATGGTAACGATCATATCATCCGGAGAGTACCTAATGAGCAAGCACACAACGGCAGCTCACTAACTAAAATTGTGGCAAGAACAGATCTCGACGCAACAGGCCTACGGGCCACAACCATAGTCCATGATCCTGGCAATAAGCTCTTGTAATTATATCATAAATCACAACCCCGTCAAGGCTCTCGCCTACTCGGACAGAGACTTCCGAAGTCTTCTTCATGCATTCCCCAACCCGCCCCTAACAGGGATGCTCCTCCACTAGCGATGTCCCGATAACTCACCGTAGATTTCGGAAGTCTTCGCTCAAGTCCGCACGGCACCACTAGCGCGGGCGCTCAGCGAATGGAGCAAGACGATAGTCGAGAACCGTCAGCCTCCTGGCCGACCGGGCCAATCGTAGCCCGCTCAACATATCATCCAACCCTATTTTGAAAGATGAGAGATCCTTAACCATACAAATGGTAGGCGTCGGCTGGTAGGCCGTCTGATAAACGTGAAAACTTGTGTCGAGGCTGAAACTGAAAACGAGCAGGAAGGTGATTAACACTACCGTCTGTGCCAGAGCAGCGGAGCGTAGATGCAACGGACCCCTGGGGGTACGCTGCTTCTTGCTAGCCTGCGCCTCGATATCCTCCATAATCCCACGCCACACCTTGGGAGAAGGTTCTTCTCTGCCAATCGACGCGCGCAAAGTTCGACGAATGAGATCATCCAGACCGCGGTCCAGATAGGATTCTCCTGTTCGCAAACCTCGTCCCTCCCTACGAGAACTCATAAGCCACCCCAGCAGGCACCCGTCGATCGTCCTCGAGATGCCGCCGGAGATTCCTGCAGGCATAGTGCAGGCGAGACTTGACCGTCCCCACAGGACATTCGAGAATGTAGGCGATTTCATTCAAACTGAAACCATGTAGATAGTAGAGCACGACCACAGCACGATGCTTGGGACTTAGAGACCTGATAGCTTCCTGTACGACCCCTTGTGTCTCCTTCCGCTCGGCGCATCGCTCTGGAGAAGCGCTAGCGGGAGCTCTTACCCCCTCCAGTATTTCCTCCAGCGGCAATAGGAATGGACGGCGCCGCGATCCCCAGCTATAGCTCAGATTCACCGTGACGCGATGCAGCCAAGGAGAGATCGACCCTGTCCCATTTAGTTTATGAATGTTAGTATACGTTCTCACCAAGCAATCTTGCAGTATCTCTTCGGCGGCGTTACGATCTCTCGTGATGGCAAGGGCCGTCTGGAATACCTTTCGCTTGTGTTTGTTGTAGAGAGTCTCAAAAGCGTTCAGGTCACCGTCTTGGATGCGTGCGATGAGTTCCGCATCATCAGGCATAGACCTCCACTCTCCCTCAGAGTCCCCCACAGATATTACTCCAACCGACAGCAAAAAGTTCATTCTTGCCGCCAATATCTCGCCTCCGACAGTCGGATCCGTGCTCGGCTGGGAAGGCGAGATAACTCCGTTGCGATTCCTAACCCGGCCAAGCCGGAACCAAACAGGATTTACCACCAAGTTCTCTTTACTTTTTTTCCGTCTTTGTGTCTTTGTGCCTTTGTGGTTGATTTTCTTGCTCAGAAAGCAAGAATTCACTCGATAAGGTACTACGTCGAGACACCGTGTCCTTCCGAAAAATCGCCCCAAAAACGAGAAGAAGACAGCCAATGGCCGTTCACCAAACCGACGCTGCCCTCGCTCTTGCGTATTGCAGAGTAAGACCCCCTTGTCCCCCATGCTCGTAACCCACTACTGCCATCCCCGCTGGCGGAGAGTGTTCACATCAAGGAACAATCAGTACCTGCCCTGGGTAGATCAGATTCGGGTTCCGTATGTTATTCGTGATGCGAATTGTCCAGACGGTGGTCTCGTATCGGATGGCCACATGCCAGAGTGTATCGCCCGGGCGAACCACGTAGCGCGTTCCAGATAAGTCGCCCTGAGGCGCTTCCGAGGGAATCTTGAGCGTCTGGCCCACATATATGAACCACGGGTTGACGATCTGGTTGGCTCGTTGGAGTTCCTCCACCGACGTACCGTAGCGCTGGGCGATGACCGACAGACAGTCTCCTGGCCGTACCACGTATGTCCCATGCGTAACAGGCTCCGAGGAAGCGACGGTCCGGATTATCAGTACCTGGCCCACACGAATGAAATCGGTGTTCGTCAGACCATTGAGGCTAGCGATGCTCGCTATCGTGGTGTCGAAGCGCCCGGCAAGGGCCCAGAGACTGTCTCCCCACTTCACCGTGTAGATGATCTCCTCTGCAGTATCGGCATCTTCCACAGAGGGAGTCTCGGATGCAGCGACAGGCGTGGCCTGGGGAACAACAGTCTCTTCGACTAGCATCGTAGGGATAGGGCTGGCCGTTGGCGTAGGAGCAGCGAGCGTAGGAGTGGGCAAGGGGATAGAAGTAGCCGTTGGCAGAGCAAGCGTAGGACTGGGAACAGGTGTCAAAGGCGTTGGGGAAGTATCCGCCGGCGCAGAGACCGCGTGAGCCGCTGACGCATCTTCCCCCACCACTGAAATTGGTGTTTGGGAAGGTTTTGCCCGGCGGCAGCCAGTAATGGCGACTAAAAGCAGGGCTACAAGCAGTAAAAGACTGAGGGAAACACGCGCACTCTTCCGCATAGGACTCACCCCCCGGAGGGAGAAGATCCCCCACAATATGATAGCACCATCAAGCATCGTCATCATAGCATAAAGACAGCCATCCGTCAAGCAGAGTTGAACACACTCACACTATATCCAGCTTGACAGACATCATCTGTCGGGATATAATTATCGTTAGAGAGTGATTCTCTACTAAGAATGATAGTTTACTTTATTGATCAGAGAGAGTTTATCGGATGAATACCTGTACTGCGTGGAGATAAACACATGGCTGAGCCTCAAGCCAGACTGGACGAACTGATTGCCCGGCTAAGGGAACGGGGCGGCCGCCTCACCCCACAGCGAGTGGCCGTGCTCAAAGTTCTCGCTACCAGCGATCAGCATCCCAGTGCCGAACAAATCTATGAGCATGTGAAAGCCGACTTTCCCATGACCAGCCTGGCTACCGTCTATAAAACCTTGGCGTTGCTCGTGGAGATGGGAGAGCTACTGGAAATCAGATTCTGCGGAGACAGTACCCGCTACGATGGCAGAATAGCACATTCTCACCCCCATCTGATCTGCGTCAAGTGCAAGAAGATCAAGGATCTCGAGCTTGCGCCCTTAAATCCTCTTTCCAAAGAGGTGGCTGAAAGAACAGGCTACTGTATCCTAAGGTATCGGCTCGATTTCTTTGGGATTTGCCCCGAGTGTCAAGAGGAGGAATAGAAGCCTACAAGAAGAGGATAATCACCGTTCCAGTATCATTCTCTCACGATATCAACTTTCGCACCAACGAGTCAGTTCTAACAACACTGGTTCCTTGGTTCCCGGAGCTAATCACTCCGTACCCCGGGTATGATGTACTGCACGCGCTTGAAGGGTTTGACCTCGGCGCCGACGTTGTCTTTCAGCAGATTGCCGGATACATGCATCATCGTATCGCTGTAGTCGGTATCCACCCCCATGGTAGCTAAGCAAGGGTAGGGATGGTGCAACAAGCCAGCCTTCTCCTCAGCGTCGTCTGCTGAGATATCCACTAGCCCACGAGCCACGTGACGGGCACAGCCACACACAGAGTCGCGAATGATCTCTACGGACGTGATGGACCGAGTCTTAGGATCAACCGTGATACTCAGATTCGGCTGACCGAAGTAACGAGCAAATTCAGCTATTAGGGTACTATCATATTCTATGCGCTGGCGACGACCGACAAGATAGTGGGTCTCCGTTAGCGAACAGAGGGGCTTCGGTGTTACGCACACGATGTTCATATCTTCGAACCAACCCCGTAACTGAC
>JAKLPW010000021.1 GCA_022013675.1 Anaerolineae bacterium
CCAAGCGATATAGTCGAGATCGTCGCCCTCTGCCCCGTAGTGCATCCCTGCCTGATGACCAACGTCCACTGTCAGGTAGATGGGAACGCCGTCGCTGTCCGGGTTCACCTCCTCCAAGAACTCGTACGCACCCGCAATGGTCCAGGGGATCTCGCTGGGGATGTACATTTGCTCGTTATAGATAGCGGTCAAGCCCTTGGTTCGAGCAATGCGGGCGAGCTCGCGGAACTGCGCGTAGGTGCGTTGGTGGGCCTCTGTCGCACGGCCCTGGTCAGCCAGAACCTCGCAAGAGAAAGCATCCCAGTGTCCACCGATGCGCGTACAGCCCATGGCAAGAGCGATGTCCATGCAAGCGACGATCCAATCAAACATGCGGGCGCGCACCGCTTCGTGGGAGTGAGAGAGTCCATGGAAACGGTGGGTCGCTACGCCGGTATAGATGTCAATCAGGCGAACGCCGTACTTCACAGCAGCAACTCGGACCTCCTCCGCCGTGCGCAGTTGACAATCCCTGTCCCCACTGAAAAAGGGATCCAGGACGTCAGCGCAGAACTCGTGCCAGGGATAGCCCAACTCGGCCGTGAGTCGCATCCAGTTGTCAGGCTCCTCCCAGCGTCGGGTCAGAAAAGCACCGTTGATGCCAATGTCAAGATGCAGGGTTCGTTTGCCCAAGTTCATACTACCTCACTCTCATTCCGTCGAACAGTAATTCACGATTGCCATACGTCGCTGTACAGCCGCAGCCAGTTACCGCCCATGATCTTCTTAACATCTTCCTCACTGTAGCCCCGCGCCAGCAGCCCACGAGTGACGTTGGGGCAGGAGGAGATCGACTCAAAGCCCTCAGTTGGCGGGATAGCTACAAACTGCTGCAGGGCCTCCGGCGGCATCCCTTTCAGGGCTTGAGCCGCGACCTCTGCGGGCATCTCTTCCATGAAGTCAGGCCCAAGCCCCACGTGCTCCAGTCCCACCAGGACCCTCTGGCGAGGTGTCATCGCATCCATCACGGTCCTCCCCTCTGGCCCTCCAGATTCCGTCGCCGGTAGAGCTCGTCCGGCCGGGTGTGAATCCTCTCCACGGCCTGCACACCGAGAAAGCGTGGGCCTCCCAGAGCATAGGTTCCGATGATGACACGCGCCGTCTTCACATACATGGCCGTGATGTTCTCCACTTCCTGAGCCGTGCGACCCAGCGCGATCAGGCCGTGGTTCTGCATCAGGATCACCTTGGGCGGTTCGCCCCACTCGGCCATGTGCGCCTGCAGTGCCTCGCGTACCGCTCGCGCCAGGGGGAGGCCCGGGTCGGTGTAGGGCACGTAGGCCGGGGCCGGGCCGCAGACGACGATTTCGTCGGGGAAGAGGCGGCCGGCGATGGCCTCCTCGGCCCGCTGGGAGCAGAGGATGGCATTGACGGCGGTGGGATGGGTGTGCCCCACGAAACTGACGCCTTCCAGTTGCAGGGCCAGGGCGTGCAGCACGGTCTCCACCGACGGCCGGGATGTCGCGGCTGGATCCACCCTGGCCGCCTCCAACTCGGCCTTGACGTCGCCGTCACTTAGGTCGCTCGCCTCCAACAGACCTAGCACTGGGGCGAAGCGTACGTGCACAAAACCATCAGCCTCAATGCCGTCCATTTGGCGTCCACTAGCCTTGACCCAGAAGGTCTCTTCATCGGCCCGGGCCGAAGTGTTGCCTTCGCCCAGGATCACATAGTCGTGGGCGGGATCGGCCAGATGGCGGGATAAAGTGACGAGTTGGGAAAGTACGTCGTCAGGCATGTCTATGCTCCCGCGTATCCGCTACCGTCTCCGGTGCCCACACCTCGCTCACGCACAACTTTCTCACCGTAGCCGCTGGCCTCAAAGGCAGCGATGGGATCGGGCTCCAGCCCCATCTCGACGCGTACCTGGGCCAGCAGAGGCCGCACGTCAGTCTCATAGGCCTCGACCAGGACACAGTGCGCGCCCAGCACATCACCGGCGACCTGCCGCTCGGCCAGCACCGTTCGATCCACCAGCAGAGCCTTGGCGTACGCCGTTTGGCAGTTCATCATGGAGACGATCACAGGCGCGATCTTGCCCTCTATGTTCTGCGACTGATCAAGCATGTAGGACACCTTGTGGGCGCACTCGGCCAAGGCCAGGTCATCGGCCTGCTCCGCGGCCACCAGTTCGTTGAAGATGCAGAACAGCTCGAAGGGATTGATGGTGCCTACCAGCAGGTCATCGTCGGCGTACTTGCGGCTGTTGAAGTGAAAGCCTCCTAGCAGGCCCTCATCCAGCAGAAAAGCCACTATGTGTTCGATATTGGTCCCCTGAGCGTGATGCCCGGTGTCCACCAACACCTGAGCCTGGGGGCCGAGTTTTCGGGCCATGGTCGCCGCTATGCCCCAGTCGGCGATGTCCGTGTGGTAGAAGGCCGGCTCGAAGAACTTGTACTCGATCAACATGCGGTATTCCTCCGGCAGGGCAGCGTACACCTCGGCTAGCGATTCCTCCATGCGACG
>JAKLPW010000210.1 GCA_022013675.1 Anaerolineae bacterium
GCTTAGGATGAACTCGAGGGGCGCATCCACGTGGAAGAGATCGCTCATCGAGTTCACGAAGATCATCTTAGGCTTTTTCCAGCCAATCGGCTTCTTCCAACCAATCGGCTTCTCCAGCATATGCTCGTGTAGGGTCAGTGTGAAGCCATTGGCGTAATTGGGCTGTCCCATGGCCTGAAGGCGACGGGCCATGCGCTCGGCATAGCAATGCTTGCAGCCTGGGCTGACCTTGGTGCACCCGGTCAGGGGATTCCACGTGGATTCGGTCCATTCGATGGCAGAACCAGCGCTCATGGGCCACCATCCCGGATTCGAAGTCTCATATCACTGGTGATTACCCACAAGTCCGTTTTGCGCCATCACGCGTGATCCAGATCTGTCTGGTTGTACTCAACCTGTGTCACTGGCTAACGTCTGGATCCGCTTCTCAAGATCTAGCCTGTCTAGAGTGGGCAAGAGTTGCACATCGACCTCCATCCGCCGCATGAGATCATGCATGAACTCTCTGGCATATGGCCACAATAGCAGCAGGATCATAGGGCCGAGCTCTTGGACGAGCCGTTCCTTCTTGGGGACGGTGGTCGACTCGGATTCCGGAGTCAATATACCGTCAATCGCCACGCGCATTTTGAACTGTGGGGTGTCTTCATTGGGGTAGACATGAATGACGGTGAGACGCCCGCTGACCCTACTCTCTGCCGCGGAGATATCGATGTTGATGGCAAGAGGAAGACCTTCTTCGGGTTCCTGAGCCTCTGTGTTACTGGGGAATCGGTCGATGGCGGCTTCATACAGGCGGACGGCTCTTAGCTGCCACTCGTGCGGAGAGACAGCAACCCTCTGCACCTCGTTCGGCGATTCGATTGATTCGTTTGATTCCTTTTTCGTTTCCGTCATGGCCTAGTGTGCCTCAATCTGGAAATGTATCCCTGCATCTTTTTCGCTAGCTACAGAGGGCCACTTCAGCACTTTGATGTCCTCTTCCAGCCCCTCAGATTCGTCTGAAGCAGACTCCCAAACAAAGGACCTCCGGCTTGAGAAGTGGTAGGGACCTCCTACACCCGAGATAACCACGGCATAGGCTGCGGGACTAAGCGATTCGCGTGCGCGTACCGCTGGCAAAGGTTCGAATTCGATGTTCAGTCGTGCTCCCAGGGCTTGAGCAATCCTCTTCAGGAATGACAATGATGGATGGCCTGCTGCGTTCTCAATGCGCGAGATGGCTGATTGCCTTGTGCCCACCTTCTGCGCCAGCTCCTTCTGAGTCCACCCCAGCTTTAGACGAAGGCGCACAACCTGACTGGCAATCTCCAACTCAGGGCCCATTCTTTCCCGCGCATCAATGTAGTCGGGTCTCTTGTTGAGCTCCGCGAACAGTTCTGTCGCTTCCATGATTCACCGTTCCCCTTTCAGCCAAGTATCAACACCCGGTGCTCGCCTTCGAAGGGTCTCCATGCACTTCTTGGTCAGTTTATAGGTCTTCTTGACTTCAATATGCAGAAGCACAACAGTACGTTGAGCCCACATCACGAAGAGCCTGCAGTCACCAGCGCGCATCTCGAAGACTTTGTCAGGCAAGCCCCTCACAGGCTTGAGGTGACCCTTGAAGAGATTGACAGGCCCGTGTTCATTGAGCAGCATAATCTTTTGCTCAACGACGAGGCCTTGTTCGGGGTTCAGTCCCCTCAAGATCCGCTCTACTGGTCCGCTCCTCTCCCAGGGCGGGTACAGAAGAACGGTCCATTCTGAAGTTGACCTAGGCATATGCTCCACCGTGCCCCACCATTATACCAAATTTGTGATATTTGTCAAGCCTGTTGACAACGGCCCGCACTTCTCTTCCTTCTCTGGGCCTCTGCCAGCGTGATGTTCGTCGGTGGAATGTCGAACGACTCGTCAGCCCGCCCCAGAGAACAAGCTGATGGTATTCAAGACCGATCCCCCAAGGCAGGTAATAGATGGTATGGCTGCATTATACCATAAGCAGTGTCAGGTTGCCAGCAGACGCCCATAGTTAACTCAGGTCCGGGCTCCGTCGGTCTCGCGATGGACTAGCCCCCGGGTGTGGGCATTCCGACCTCAGTGAGTCAGCACTGCACCGGTTCTAGCATTGCCACACTCATCGAAGTAGAACACCTACGTGGCTAGCGCCCCTCCACCATAATCCCAATTTCCTCCTCCGTCAGCCCGTACAAACTAGTACCCCAACCGA
>JAKLPW010000211.1 GCA_022013675.1 Anaerolineae bacterium
TATTCGTCAGCAGGGATGGCTGCGGCTCTATCGTCCCATCATGTGGCGAGTGCTGCGCGCCGCCGACCGCCTGATCGCCAGCAGCCCCAACTACGTCCGCACGTCCCCCTACCTCCGCCGTCTGGCCGACAAATGCGCCGTCATTCCACTGGGAATTGATGTGGAACGGTTCCAGCACGCAGAAGAGGATCTGGTGACGGACATTCGCCGACGGTATGGTACGCCGCTGATCTTCTTCGTGGGGCGCTTGCGCTACTACAAGGGGCTCCAGTACCTCATCCAGGCCATGGCCCAGATTCCGGCTCGCCTGCTCATCGGTGGCATCGGGCCCATGCAGCATGAGTGGGAAGCTGAAGTGCAGAAGCTGGGCTTAAGGGAGAAGATCATCTTCCTGGGTGAGGTGTCAGACGCCCATCTCCCAGCCCTGTACCATGCGGCGGATGTCTTCGTGTTGCCTGCGTCCCACCGCAGCGAGGCCTACGGTCTGGTGCAGATCGAGGCCATGGCCAGCGCTACTCCGGTGGTCTGTACAGAGCTGGGCACGGGCACTTCCTGGGTGAACCGGGATGGTGAGACCGGACTTGTAGTTCCTTCTTGCGACCCGGATGCTCTAGCCTCGGCCATAGGGCGCTTGCTGGATGATGAGGAGCTACGTCACGCCATGGGCGCCCGCGCTGCCCTCCGGGCTCAGGAGGAGTTCTCCGCCGCTGTCATGATAGATCGGGTCTTAGCTCTTTATGCAGAACTGTTGGAGGACGTCGAAAATGCCCGCCCGCCAGACTTCGGACCCAGATTTGGCCCAAATTAGGCTACATCTCATCGACCTGAGCTTGGGTTTCAGTGATTGAATCGACTCCAATCCTAGTACCATAACGCGACTTTGACATAATGACCTGAGAGAAGCCAGTTCCTTCCATATCGGGGCTGCTTTGGATGGCAAATCGGCTCTGCATCACTGGCAGATTCGGTTGCCAGGCACTAGAAAACGAGTTCCTGAAGCGAAGTCATGTTGTGATAATACACACTTGACGAGTAACCCTGCGTGTGTGCTTGAAAGGTCTGCTTGGTTTGCGAAAATCACATCGTTTCAGTTGGTTGAAGTGCCAAACAGGACTGGCTTGTGCATCCTTCCGTGTGCTGCGCCCGCTAAGCACGGCCCGTCCGCCGACTAGCCAGAGCATGACCGATGGTCAAGTCAGTCCATCTCGATGACTTGTAGCTTATTATGGGGCCAAATCTGGGTCCGAGGTTTCCGTTGTGCGTTCACCAGGCAGCTTCAAGCCACTCGTCCTCTGACGGGTACCTGCTACGTCTAGTTGAACAAACCTCGGACCTAGATTTGGCCCAAATTAAGCCACAGGCCATCGTGTGCCATAATGGGTGACAGGGCTTGAATGAATGGCAGGGCCAGAGAGTGTTTTTCGTTAAGTGTGATTTCCAGGATATGGCCTTGGGCATCGAATTTGATTTGGCCACTGATGTGAAACACATCGCGTACCATACGGAGTATGCCGAATTTGCGTAGGGGTGGGCTGTGCTGTGCGAGCAAGTCACGGGTCCAAGAGATGAGGTTGTAGGCGAGTTGGGCAAGCAACACGAGCATCTCCTGGGCAGCGAAGCGGCGTTTGTTGCGTTTGACGAGCCCCAGTCCCTCTTTGCTGCCCCTGAAGGTCGTTTCCACACCGCCACCACGGAGGTCGTAGGCGCACAAGGCGGCGAACAGGAGCTGTGTCACTGTGGGCTCCTTTCGCAGTGGTTGGCGGGCGAGCCAGAAGAGCGTGTCATTGGGCAGGTTGAACACGAGCACCCGATAGCCCCATTTGCCGTCTTTCTTGCGCCTACGGACCGCCACTTGGCGAGTGGGGGAGTCATATGGATGTGGCTCCTCCACCCAGCCAGCTTCACGGCCTGGCACCTTAGGATCGGGATACCAGGTGGTGACCGACCGGGCCAACTTAACGCCGCGCTGCCAGTTCTTGACCTTTCCCATCAGGAGATAGCCGCGATTGAGCAACCAGTTGATGTCCGCATCACGTCCACCACCACCATCCACTCGCGCAATCGTCCGTCGACGCCGGGCTTCGGTCAACCCCATTGCCTCTTCGGCCACGGTAACCAACTCCTGCAAGCTGCGCTCCAGTTGGATCTTCCCAGAGTAGAGACGCTCCTCCACAATCTCACCATACAGCGTCGCCACCACCCGCCCCAATTGCCTCCCGCGTCGGTTTCTCTCGCCCGAAAAGAACCCTTTGGTCACCCCTTCGCCCTTTCGTCCCGCGGGCATACCTGTCATGTCCACGTCCAGTACTTGCCATCCCTGCTCGTAGTCATGCTGGTGGCTCTGACCATACATACGGTATATCTCCCGATTCGCCTGACGCATCTCTTTCACATTGTCTTCCGTGCACGCATTCAGTGTTTCGCTGACCGTCGACTGCTCAGCGCACGCCTCACGGCCAAAGGCCCGCTGCAACTGGCTATCCGGTCGCACTCGCGTGTTGACCTCCACCGTCCCATGCCCACCACCCAGGATGTTGATAAACTCATCCAGCAGCTTATCCACTGGCTGGTACCTGATCACTTTCTGCTTGATATGTACGTGTCTCTCAACGACTTCCCATATCTCCATACGCCGCATTTGCACACCGACAATGGCCAGACTTGCACAAGCAGTGAATCCTGTTGTATACTCACCCATGGCGATAGCTCTCCTTTCGATACTTTGGGCCTTTATAATTCCCATTAGTATCGCACAGGAAGCTATCGCTGTAAAATGCTATAAATCACGATGACTTGTAGCCTTATTTGGGCTAAAACTGGGTCCGAAGTCTCTCTTTCAATACCCTCTTGCTACTGGCTCGTTACGTGTTCTTCGCGTCGCGCCGCGTCGCGCCGCGTCGCACCGCCCCGGACCAGACCGCCACGGGCACTCGTTGGAGCGCGACGGTGTGGAGGGCCTCCA
>JAKLPW010000212.1 GCA_022013675.1 Anaerolineae bacterium
GTAAAGGTTATCATCGGCGGCGCGCCGGTAACACAGAGCTACGCTGATGAGATTGGTGCTGATGGCTACGCCGATGACGCTGGCGGGGCTGTGAAGGCGGCCCAGAAGCTGCTGGCAACCACCTGATCCTGGTATTTCCGGCCAGCCGCGTATCGTGCGTAGATAGCTGCATAAGCTCTTAGCTGCTGGACGATGGGTTCTCCCTAGGCGAGAGAACCCATCGTCCAGCCCATTTACTCAGCAATTCTCTATTTGAAGGTGCCGTGGGTAAAAACCACAATATAGGCGCAAGAATTCTAGCGCTGGTGGGATGAACAGCCTGCATTTCGGTCCTTGAATAGGAACGCGCGACGCCAAAACGGCCATATTTATAATTGCTGCCATCTATTTGCTCATTTCCCTTGACGGTCGTAGTTATCTATGGTACAATGGCCCATCTAGGTGTCGGGAACCAGTCGAGTAAGACGGAGGGGACCTAAACACCCATGCTTTCAATGCTTTCCGGGACCATTCCGACAGACCATGCAAAATCTGGAGCGCGACTTCCGGTACTCAAGAACTTCCCCTCTAGTGAGCGTGTTTTCATTGTGCTGTACTTAGGGTTGCACGTGGGAAGGAGGTGATAGGGCAGGACAAAAGGCCTGCCGAAGGCCGGCGGAACGTGGTGGCAGTAGCTTACTAGTAACGAACCAAGAATGTCAGAAAACTCATGAGGAGGAGAAAGTAAGATGTTGCGAAAAGCGATGTTTGTTGTTGTAGCAGTGGCAATGCTGGTAACACTCGTCTCCGGCTGTGCGCCGAAGGCCGAGCCAACAGCAACCCCCAAGCCAGTCGCAGAACCTACCAAGCCGCCCGAGCCTGGCAAAACCTACAAGGTGGCACTGGTGATTGGCCTCCTGGGCGACCGGTCTTTCTTGGACTCGGCAGCCCGTGGTATCACGTGGACCAACGAGCGCCTGAGCAATGTGGAGACCAAGATCATCGAGAACGCCGACGTCGGCGAGCAGCAGTTAGCCGCGCGCGCCATGGCCGAGGCAGACTATGATCTGGTCATCACCGTGGGCTATGGCTCCGCAGACTGGACCACTGAGATCGCCAACGAGTACCCCGACACCAAGTTCGCCATCGTGGACTCCACCCTCGACGCCCCCAACGGAACGGGCCTGATCTTCAAGGAACACGATGGTTCCTTCACCGTCGGCATGGTCGCAGCGATGCTGACCAAGACCGGCAAGGTGGGCTACGTGGGCGGCATGGATGTCCCGCTCCTACGCCGTTTCGAGGAGGGCTTCATCCAAGGTGTCAAGTATGCCGATCCTAACGTAGAAGTAGTCAGTGGCTGGGTGGGCGCCTTCAACGATCCCACCAAGGGCAAAGAGTTGGCACTGACCCAGTACGAGGAAGGCTGTGACATCATCTACGCCGCAGCCGGCAGGAGTGGCGAAGGCGTACTCGCTGCCTCAGGAGAAAAGGGACTCTTCTCCTTCGGAGTCGACTCCGACCAGTGCTACATCGCACCCGGAAACGTCATCGGCTCCATGATGAAAATGGTGGATGTCGCCGTCTTCGATGCCATCAAGTCACTGACTGAGGGCTCGCTAGAGGCCGGCAACCGGGAATACGGCCTGGAAGAGGACGCGATCGGGCTCTGCTGGCTGTATGATATCGACACCGAGTTCGTGGACAATGGTCCGGCGGACATGGTAGCCAAGGTTCCCGAGATCCTGGCCAAGGTACAGGCGGCTGTTGACAAGATCAAGGCCGGCGAGATGTGCGTCAAGGATCACATGGAAGTGTACCCCTGCGAAAACCCGGCCCAGCCCGGCGGCATGGCAAACTGATCATATAGGCTCTACGTGATGAGGGCGGCGATGAGCCGCCCTCATTCGTTACGAGCAGAGCAAGGAGGTTAACAGAGTGGCAACCGCCATCGAGATGCTAGGAATACGTAAAGTATTCCCTGGAGTTGTTGCCAACGATAATATAGATTTCGTGGTGCAAGAAGGCGAGATCCACGCCCTGGTGGGTGAAAACGGAGCTGGGAAGACAACTCTCATGAACGTCCTGTACGGACTCTACCACCCAGACGCAGGGACGATTAAGATTCGAGGCCAGTCTGTGCGCATACGAAAGAACTCAGATGCTATCGAGCTAGGCATTGGCATGGTGCACCAGAGCTTCAAGCTCGTGCCTTCGTTTACCGTTGCCGAGAACATCACGTTGGGAGCAGAACCACGGAAGTCAATTTTCATTGATCGAAAGGCCGTCCTGAAGAGTGTAGCAGAGATCTCTGACCGGTTTGGACTGAAGGTGGATCCACACGCCCGAATCAGGGATCTTCCTGTGGGTGTCCAACAGCGCGTCGAGATATTGAAAACGCTGTACCGCAACGCTGATATCCTTATCTTGGACGAGCCCACAGCCGTCCTAACTCCGCAGGAGACAGACGATCTCTTCGGCGTGATCCGGTCCTTGGTACACGGAGGTAAGACGGTCATCTTCATCACTCATAAACTGCGTGAGGTGAAGGAGATCTCCGATCGAGTTACCGTCATGCGCGATGGCAAAGTGATAGGCACCAAGGAAACCAAGGAAGTCACAATTCCCGAGATCGCGGGGATGATGGTGGGTCGAGAGGTCCTTCTCAGTGTCAAGAAGAAGAAGGCGACTCCAGGAGAGGTCGTCTTGCGGGTTGAGGATCTGCGCGTGCGCGATGACCGGAACTTGATGGCCGTCAGTGGAGTGTCGCTGGAAGTGCGGCGAGGAGAGATCGTGGGTGTGGCAGGCGTCGAGGGAAACGGCCAGCGAGAGCTGGTAGATGCAATCATCGGCCTGCGGCAGTCTCTGACTGGCACCATAAGTATCAACGATCAGGATGTCACAACAAGCACGATCCGTGACAGGCGCGAGACCGGAATGGCCTGCGTGCCCGAGGATCGCTATGTGAGAGGCCTGGCCTTGTCAGCCACCATTGAAGAGAATCTCGTCGTCACCAGCTACTTCAAAGCTCCCATGTCCCGAGGGCCGCTCTTGGATTCGAAGCAAATCGGTGACTTTGCCAACAAGGCGATCGAGACCTTCAGCGTCCGCACGACAGGAAAAGATGTACCAGCCAGTACGCTCTCCGGCGGCAACCTGCAGAAAGTGGTGGTAGCGCGCGAGATGAGCGCAAACCCAGACCTCCTGATCGCGGCCCAGCCGACCCGAGGCCTGGACATCGGCAGCATTGAGTTCGTGCACCAGCAGATTGTGAACGCCCGCGATAATGGGGCGGCGATCCTGTTGGTATCGGCCGAACTCGAAGAGGTCATGTCTCTGAGTGATCGGATATTGGTCCTCTACGAAGGCAGAATCGTAGGCAGCATTGATGCTGATCACGCAACAGAAAGAGGCCTTGGCCTCTGGATGACCGGTATCACCGACGAGCAAGAATCTGAGCAGCAGGAGGCAATCCATGAATAACACCGGCGGTGCGTTGCGACGAACCATGCAGAGATTCCTCCAGCGTTCGTTAAGCATCATATTGAGCATCCTGGCTGCGGTTCTGGTCGGCTCTCTGATCATGATTTGGTACAAGCAGAATCCCATCGAACTCTACGGTCACCTCTTGGAGGGTGCCTACGGGAACCAGAGAAGCATCTTCATCTCCCTTCAACGAGCGACACCCCTCATCTTCACTGCCCTAGCTTCCACTCTTGCGTTCCGAACCGGAGTGTTCAACATCGGCGTCGAGGGACAGTTCTTCATCGGTGCCATCTGTGGCACTTTCGTGGGATATGCGGTTGATCTGCCTACGATCATCCACCTGCCTTTGACACTGCTGGCCGGATTTGCCGGTGGGGCCATATGGGCCTTCTTCCCAACCATGATGCGGCAGAAACTGGGCATCAGTGAGATCGTCACCACGATCATGACCAACTACATAGCCACCTTCCTCATCTCGTATCTGACCAACTACCCCATGCGTGATTCGCCCACAACCACAGAGACCGCGCCGGTATTGGCTTCTGCGAGATTACCTCAGTTTATAGAACTGACCAGAGAGTGGGCCCAACCATTGGGCAAGGGTACGCAGGCACACGTTGGCATCTTCATTGCTCTTGCCACTGTAGCCATCGCCTACTTCATCCTCAAGCGAACGAAATCTGGCTTCGAGTTCCGCATGGTAGGTTACTCATTCCCATTCTTGGAATTCGCCGGTATCGATCTGGACAAGACGTTCATAAGTGGGATGCTCCTCAGCGGCGGGCTGGCTGGTCTAGGTGGCATCGTGGAGATCCTCGGCGTATGGCGAGAGTACAAGAACCTCTTCGCCATCGGCTTCGGCTACCGCGGCAACCTGGCTGCGCTTCTGGGACGGCAGA
>JAKLPW010000001.1 GCA_022013675.1 Anaerolineae bacterium
ATGATGCTGATAATGATGGCCTTGGTGGTGTCTACATCCAGGGCCTCTCGCGTGGCCACTACGTTGGTCACCAGGGTCCAGATCGATACCACAAACCCGAGCAAGGGACCGACGACGGGAATGAAAGAGAGAATCCTCAGGATGCCTGGACTGGATGCGTAGCCCAACGTGCGGAGGAGTTCTCCGATGGTGGCCGTTCCGCCGAAGAGATACACTCCGACACCGTAGATGGTTGCCGAAGAGACTATCCACCCAATCAGCGAGCCGATGATGCTCCCGATGATGCCTGAGAGCAGGTTTCCTCCTCCAGACAGAGCTGTTCCGATTGCTGCGCAGAGAGCGGTGAGCGCCACAACGATCAATGCCTCTGTGGTGGCGTTCTCATCTGCCTCCACTTCGTTGTACAGGGCCACGTCCAGTTGTGCGGCCCGTAACATTCTGGCGATGATTTGTTCGAACATCTTCTTGATCTCCTTTCGCTATGAACTAATGTGAGAAACGATTTCTACGACTGCCTTGCGGTGAGCTCAATCGTACCTGATGAGCACTTCCTATATGCCGATGCCATCTATCTGCGCCCCACACTGGCCGCATTTGCTCTCGGTTATCCCATAGTGTTCGATAGAATAGCCGAATCGCTTGATCAGGCACTCTCCGCAATTGTAGCAATAGGTACTCTCCCCTTCGCTTCCTGGGACATTCCCCTCGTATACGTAGCGTAGCCCCGCTTCCAGGCCGATCTGTCGGGCTCTACGTAGGGTTTCCACAGGTGTGCGAGGACGATCGAGGAGCTTGTAGGTAGGGTAGAACGCACTAACGTGCCAAGGGGTCTCAGCGCCCAGGTTGTGCAGAATGAACTCGGCGATGCTTTTCAGTTCATCCGTGGAGTCGTTCAGCTCCGGTATCACCAGGGTGGTTACCTCGACCCAGACTCCCTGCTCCTTCATCAGGATCAGGCTGTCGAGCACGGGTTGCAGTCGCGCTCCGCACTGATGGTGATAGAACTCGTCGCTGAAGGCCTTGAGGTCGACGTTGGCCGCGTCCAGCAGCGAGCCGTGATCGCCGCCGGCCTCTGCGAAGGCCCGCAGAACTTCGGGCGTCATGTATCCGTTGGTCACGTAGACGTTGGCGATGCCCTCCTGTCGAGCTAGCAGGGCGACGTCGTAGGTGTAGTCGAAGAAGACCGTCGGCTCGGTGTAAGTATAGGCGATGCTGCGACACCGCTGCTGCTGGGCAGCCTTCACCAGTTGTTCAGGGGAGGTCTCCCTTCCGAGGATGCGCCCCGATTCGCGCGGCATTTGGGAGATGTCCGCGTTCTGGCAAAAGAGACAGTGGAAGTTGCACCCCACCGTGGCCACCGAGAACGCCGTCGTGCCCGGGTGGAAGTGAAAGAGCGGTTTCTTCTCGATGGGATCCACTGCCTGGGAGATGGGACGTCCGTAGACGAGGCTGTAGAGGGCTCCTCCGCGGTTCTCTCGCACGCCACAGATGCCACGCTTGCCATCCTGGATCACACAGCCGTGGGCACACGTGGCACACTTCACCGCGCTGTCTTTTAGCTTTTCATACAGTCGTGATTCCTTCATCGGTCGCTACCTGTTTCCGATTCCCCATTGCTACAACCCAGCATCTACAGCCTGGTTACGGGTTGGTCCTGCATGATGGCTTATGCGCCCATTCGCCGGATTACAGTGGAATCAGGCAAATGAAGCGCAGGATGTCATCCGACCGATTGATGATCTCATGCTCTTCCTCGGAGGGGATGAAAATGGCGTCTCCTTCGCGCAGAGGCCTTTCCCCGTTTTGTGACCAAAGGAATCCTTCGCCGGATAAAACGAACATCTCGTGTTCCCAGGCGTGGGAGTGATGCGGCGAACTGGCCCCGGGCTGCAACTCGATGATGCGCAGAGCGAAGTTCGGTGCTCCCTGGGGTTTCGATATCATCCATCGTATGGTAGCTCCTGGCAAGTCGGGAACGGGCTCGGCTTCCACATCACGGTAGTTTCTGACGATCATGTTGCCTCCTTGCGTGTTGACAATGCGGTTGAGATACTGGATTTCCGAATTAGTTCGTGTTGACGGTTGCTGCTGTGAGTGGGTTGGCCCCCATAAGTTGGGGATTCCAGTTGTTTTGTCACTGTGACGGCTCTATCAGACTGCGCAGCACGGCCAGGTTCTCGACGTCTTCAGCCATGTCTTTGCCTTTGGGTGTCTCCAACAGCATAGGGAGTCCCCGAAAGCGTGGGTCGTTCAGTATCATACGAAAGGGCTCAAGCCCCAGGTATCCCTTCCCGATGTGCTCGTGCCGGTCCACATGACTGCCCAGGTCTTGCTTGGAGTCGTTCAAGTGAAAGGCTTTCAGGCGGGATAGCCCCACGGCCTGACCAAGTTCCTGGAAAGTGCGTTCGTATCCCTGACGGGTGCGCAGTTCATAGCCCGCAGCGAAGGCGTGACAGGTATCGAAGCAGATCCCCAGGCGCTCCTTTCGCTTCACTAGCTCGATGATACGAGCTAGTTGCTCGAAGCCGGATCCGAGGCTGGATCTCTGACCGGCAGTGGTCTCCAGAAGTACCATGACAGCTTCCCCCGAGGAACGGTCGAAGAGCTGATCGAACGCCTCGGAAACGCGCTGTAGGCTGATCTCTTCCCCGTCGCTGGCGTGAGAACCCGGGTGCATGACGAGGTAGGGGACCCCCAGCAGTGCGCAGCGATCCAACTCACAGGCGAAGGACTCCAGAGACTTGTGCCAGAGTTCCTCCTTGGGTGATCCAAGATTGATAAGGTACGAATCATGAGCGACGATAGGGTCAATGCCCGTTTCTTCTCTTCGTTGCTGGAAAAGGCGAATGTCTTCGTCGCTCAGTTGACGGGCTGCCCATTGCCTGGGATTCTTGGTAAAGATCTGGATACACTCGCAGCCGATGTTCTGGCCGCGTTCCAGGGCCTTGTGGATTCCGCCAGCAATTGACATGTGAGCGCCTAGTGGCATGACATTTGGCTCCTTTGTAGGCCTGTCCATAGTCGGGTTTCCACTGGCCGTGGTGCGGAATGGGTCAAGGGGCTCCCCTCTAATAATTATACCACTGTTTTGGCGTTTCTGGTAGTGGGGAACAATCGCAACTCGGCCTCTTCATTCTGTCGGTGAGTTGTAGTTGTATCAGAAGATGCGAACGAGATTTTCTGGATCCGGGGGGCAGCCTGCTACGAAAGTAAGATTGTGCTCCCGGGCGAAGAGCCGTGTACAGTCTCCCAGGCAGATGATGCGGCCATGATTGGGAGGCAGTTTCTCCGGGTGGCCCATGATGATATCGGTGCGCTGTCTGCCTGCGTGAAGTTGAAAGCGAACTCGACCCCACCAGCTACTTCTCAGTTGTTTCATGGCGTGGTATATCGAGATGTTGCAGCCACTGCATGAGTCGTTGATGTGTTCGTAGAGATTGTGATAGGTGAAGTAGCCCGGAAAATCGAGGATGAACTTGCGCCTCACCTCTTCGATGGGGAGCCCCAATGTATGTAATTCATCCATGGGAGGGATGTGGGGAGCCTCCTCAGGGGCGAAGCCCATGATCTCGCGACAGACGTTGTCCACCTCGACCATGTCATCGCCGACAATGAGCAGGTTCATATCGACCGGTGTTCCGAAGCGCCAGGGGCCATTGCCTTCCAGGGCGACGATGCCGTCTACGATGATCAGGTCTGGCTGGACTAGTGATCCCAGCGCGCGGATGCGCGAATGCAGACCTTTGCGATGGAAGCGCTTCTTGTCCACGGGCAGTAACAGGCCCTTCTGGTTTTTCAGAGACAGGCTGACACCAGTTTGGATATGAGTTTTCATCTTGGCGACGTTAATGTACTCGTGGCTGAGGAGCAGTTCTGGAAGTCGCATTACGCCGAAGTCCCATTGAGCGGCGTAGCGCTTGACCTCGTCAAGGTCCAATAGGCTGACCCTGGGGTGTGTTGCCAGATCCGCATACGCGGTGCCTTGGAAGGCGATGGCCGCGCTGCGACCCACGACACAGCCCTCTCCGATCACGACCTCGTGAGTGTCGAAGATGCGAACCAGAGCTTCTACTATCAGAGGATCGGTGTATAAGCCCTGGCCCGGCGGTCCGGCATTGGAGAGATTGGGCTTGATAAAGAGGGCCGCTTTCTGAGGGCGATATCCGATAAGGGCTATCGCCTGACGCAGGGTGGATTCGACTTGTGTCAAACTAGCGCGAAGGATGCAGGTTGTCACGATGGGCCTTCCTTATACCGCACCCGGATGTGCTCTTCGACGACGAGTCCTGGGCTCACTGGGGGGCCTCCGGATTGGAGAGCGTATCACACCTCTTCCATGCCTGTCGCAAGAAGTCTGGGATGCGTTGCACGTGGCCTCGGCGATCCAGACAAAGGTGTTTCGTCCAGCCGGTGGCCAGGGTCTCGCCGGTCGTCTGGGACAAGACCTCGTAGGCAAAGGTCACGCTGCGGCTGTGAGATTCCTTGATTCGAGTGCGAATGAGCACCATCTCGCCGTAGCGGGCGGGTGCGGCGTAGCGGGCGTAGGCCTCAGAGAGGGGAAAGAGGTAACCACGCTCTTCAACCTCATCGTAGCCCACGCTCGTCTGGTGGTAGTACTCGTCGCGCCCCACCTCGAACCAGACGAGATAGTTGGCATGATAGACGATGCCCATAGCGTCGGTTTCGGCGTAGCGAACCCGCAGGCTGGTTTCGACGATCGTGGATGATGTGTTCACGGGTTGCTAGGTCGTCTCGCTGGCTTCCGCCGCCTCAAGTTCCCCGATCAGTTTGGGCACTACCTTGTAGAGGTCGCCCACTATCCCAACATCGGCGATGCTAAAGATGGGGGCACCGGGGTCCTTGTTGATTACGACGATGAAAGCAGATTCCTTCATGCCCGCCTGGTGCTGAATGGCCCCGGATATTCCGCAGGCTACATAAAGGTTGGGACGCACCGTTTTTCCGGTCTGGCCCACCTGATGGTCCTGCGAGATCCAGCCCGAGTCCACCGCGATGCGGGATGCTCCCACCTCGCCGCCCAGAGTCTCGGCCAGCGCCTCCATGAGCTTGAAGCCATCGGGACCGCCAAGACCCCGCCCGCCGGAGACGATGATGCGGGCCTCTTCCAGGTCCACGCGCTTGCGGGCCTCCTTGACTACCTCCAAGAGCTTGACGCGCAGATCCGTCTCTTCCAGGTTCACGGATACGTGTTCGACGATCCCTTCGCGGTCTTCGTCCGGCTCCATGGCTCGCATCACACCAGGGCGCACGGTAGACATCTGGGGCCGGTGATTGGGGCAGATGATGGTCGCGAGTATGTTTCCACCGAATGCCGGACGGGTTTGGAGTAGTCGTCGCTCGCTCTCGTCGATATCGAGCCCGGTGCAGTCGGCGGTAAGGCCCGTGTAGATGCGTTGGGAGATCCGGGGGGCCAGGTCACGTCCCACCACGGTCGCGCCAAACAGAACGATCTCAGGTTTCTTCTCCTGAATAAGGTCTGAAAGCACCCGCGCGTAGGGTTCCGTGCGGTAGTGCGCCAGCTCAGGGTCATCGGCGATGTAGACCCGGTCGGCACCGCGCCAGATCAGGGGCTGCGCCAAGTCGTCAATGCCGTTGCCCAGGATAACAGCGACAGCCTCCACGCCCAACACATCAGCCAGATCGCGAGCCTTGGACATGAGCTGGAAGGATACGCTGGGCAGAACGCCGCCACGTTGCTCGGCGAACACCCAAACATTGCGATAGTCTTCGATCCGAATTCCCTTTTTGACCTCGACTCCCAGTACGAGGGCCTCTTCGGGACATTCATCAACACATGCTCCGCAGTCCACACAGCTCTCGAAGATCTTGGCTTTGCCATCGATGACGTCAATGGCATTGTAGGGGCAGGCATAGATACAAACACCGCAACCGGTGCATTTCTCTACAATGACCCGCAATTCCATGCTCTTCCTCCTGACTACTGTCGTACTTGTAGTACGAGTTTTCAGCGCATTGTTAGAGGGTGAAGACCTCTCTCCAAATCAGCTACTTCGGCGTGTGGTTGGCGATAGCACGACCCAGACGCTTGACGCCCTGCTTGACAACCTCCGGAGGGGACGAAGCGAAAGTAAGTCGTAGGGTATCATGGCCACTTCCATCCGTATAGAAGGCAGTGCCAGGTACGAAAGCGACCCTCTCTTTCTTCAGCGTTTCCTGAAGCAGTTCAACGGAATCGAAACCGTCGGGCAACATCACCCACAAGAAGAGCCCGCCTTCCGGACGGGTCCAGCGTACACCTGGTGGGAAGTATTCCGCCAGCGCTTCCAACATCGCATCACGGCGCAAGCGGTATGTATCCAGGATGCGTTGTACCTGGCCGGGCAGAAGCCCTCGCTGGCAGAACCCATAGGCGATGGCCTGGCTCAGTGTGCTGGTGTGGAGATCGGTGCCTTGTTTCGCCATAACCAGTCGGCGTGCCGCATCCGGCGGCGCGCAGATCCAGCCCAGGCGTAAGCCGGGCGCTAGGATCTTGGAGAAAGTGCCAGCGTAGATGACGTTTCCTCGGAGATATTTCTCTCCAGGTCCGTTGTTGCCGGCAGCATCCAGGGCCACGAGAGGAGGGATATGATCGCCTTCGTAGCGAAGCTGGCCGTAGGGATCATCTTCGACGATGGTGATGCTGTAGCTGTTGGCCAGGGTGACCAATTGCTTGCGTCGTTCCAAACTCATGGTAACACCAGCCGGGTTGTGGAAGTTTGGCAGGGCATAGATAAACTTGGGCTGATGTTCCCGGAGGATGTCTTCAAGCTGGTCAGTGCACATTCCATCATCATCAAGGTCTATCGTAACGAACTGCGCTCCGTATGCACGCCAGGCCTGGATAGCGCCCAGGTAGGTTGGCTTCTCAACCAGGATGGTATCTCCAGGGTCAATCAAGAGCCTCCCGACCAGATCAAGTGCCTGTTGGGCACCGCTGGTGACGAGCAGATTGTCCTCATCAATGCTTATCCCACGCTCGGACATCAGCTCCGCTAGAGCGCCTCGAAAAGGTTTGTACCCCTCGGTGACTCCATACTGCAGGGTGGGCCCGGGATTATGCATCAGGGCATCATGAACGATCTCGTCCATTTCCTTCACAGGGAAGAGGGCTGCGTCGGGCCATCCTCCTGCTAACGAGATGATATCTGGTTGCTGTGCAAACTTCAGAATCTCGCGGATGATGGAGCTGGTCATCCATCTAGAACGCTGTGAGTAGCGCTCTTCCCAATCATTTCTCTCCATACGGTAACCTCCCC
>JAKLPW010000213.1 GCA_022013675.1 Anaerolineae bacterium
CGGTGTAGCCCGACATGTAGACCACCCTGGTGTCCGGATGAATCTGAGCAATGCGATCGGCCAATTCGGCACCAGACCCGTCCGGCATAACGACGTCGGTCAGCAACAGGTCAAGGGAACCGCAATGGCGCTCAACCTGTTCCACCGCGTCCTCTACGCCTTCCGCCGCCAACACCGTGTATCCCGCTCCCTCCAGCACGCGCACGGCCAGGTTGCGTACCGGCCGGTCGTCCTCCACCACCAGGATAGTCTCAGTGCCCGTGGAAACGTCCCGTGGCATTTTCTGCCCCGCAGGCTCCACTGCCTCTGCTACGCGGGGTAAGTAGATCTCGAAGGTGGTACCTATCCCCTCCTCACTGCAACACCAGATGTACCCCTCATTCTGCTTGGTGATGCCATACACCGTGGCCAGACCCAGGCCAGTGCCCTTGCCAAGCTCCTTGGTAGTGAAGAAGGGTTCGAAGATGTGCTCTCTCACCTCTTGACTCATGCCGACCCCCGTGTCACTGATAGCCAAAACAGCGAAATCGCCGGGCCTTGCCCCCAGGTGCTGGGTAACGTACTCATCATCCAGCACCGCGTTGCTGGTCTCAATGGTCAATTTCCCGCCCCTGGGCATAGCATCTCGAGCGTTCGCGGCCAGGTTGACGACAACCTGCTCGAACTGCGTGGGGTCCACCTTGACTGGCCACAGATGAGGTTCGAGAATGAACTCCACTTCGATGTCCTCGCCGATGATGCGCCGGAGCATTGTCTCCAAGCCGTGCACCACTTTGCTGAGGTTCAGGACCCTACGCTGAACGATCTGTCTGCGGCTGAATGCCAATAGCTGCCTGACCAGATCCGCGCCGCGCAGACCGGCCTCCCGAATCCTGGTGACCGACTCTAGATTTGGATCCGAGGGTGAGAGATCCTTTTCGAGGAACTCGGCATAGCCGTTGATAACGGTGAGGAGGTTGTTGAAATCGTGAGCGATGCCCCCCGCCAGACGCCCGACGGATTCCATCTTGTGGGGCTGGACGAGCTGGGCCTGGGTTCGTTTCAGTTCCTCCAGACTACCCTTCAAATCCTGCAACAGCTTGGTCTTGTGCCAGGCCACGGCCATCTGGTGAGCGAACGTGGTGATGGCGGGCAGGTCCCTTTCGGTCAGGGAATTCGACTGCACGGAGAGCATGCCGATGGCCTCACTCTCCACCATGAGCGGAGTCACAATGGTCGCAGGCATCTTCAGAATCTTGGCCACTTGCCCAGCCAGTTCGTCCAGGAGCCCAGGTAGCACGCCCCGCACGGCCTCCTCTGGGTTCTTCAGGAAGAGGGTCTTCCTATCCGAGATGATCTTTGCACACATGTTTGAGTCGGCGATCGGACAGCGGAATCCCTTGCTTGTGAGGCCCGTCAGCCTCTCGGCGAGCCGGACCAGCTTGGCGTCGTACGTCGTGCACACGAGAGCCACGTTGCTCCGACTTTCGTCCACGAGGAAGACCGCGCAGGAGAAGCCCAGCCTTTTGAACTCCTCCGCCCCCGCTGCGATCACTTCATCCGGTGTCATGGCCTGTCCCATGACAGAGGAGGCCCCCTTCAGCGCCTGCAGCAGTCGCTCGGTCTGCTTGCGATCGGTTATGTCGCGGTTGCTGGCGCGCCGACCGCGCCGCTTCCCCCGGGCGTCATACACCGGTTGGCAGACGTGGCCGATCCAACGTTCCTCGCCACTACGCGTGATGATGCGGAAGTCAATGGAACAGACTTCGCTGCTCTCCAAGGTCTCGTGGATGTGTCTGGCAACAGCCGCACGGTCCTCAGGATGGGCGATCGCCTCAAGCAGTCCGGGGTCTCTTTGGAATTCACCGGGATGATACCCGGTGATACGTTCGCACGCGGGCGAGATGTAAATGTAGCTTCCGTCAGCGCCGATCCAATACTCCCAGTCATAGGTGAAGTCCGCCACAGTGCGAAACCGCTCCTCGCTCTCCCGCAGCGCCTCCTCCGCACGCTTGCGATTCAGTGCTTCCACAAAGGCTATAGACAGGGTCTCTATCGCTTCCTGATCGGTCAAACCATAGCCTGATTCCTTATTGGCCAAGCCGATCATGCCGACCGTCTCGCCAGCACGTTTCAGGGGAACGCCCAGGAAAGCCGTCACCGGCGGATGTCCTTCAGGAGTTCCAACTCGATCGGGATGGGAGGAGGGGGCATTGATCACCTTGGACTGCCCGCCCTTGATCACCCCACCCCAGATACCACGGATCTCCATGTCCCTGAGCATCCGCACCGCATCCGTCCTCGGCATTCTGCAGGTGTTCCAGCCTGGATCGCTTATCGCGATGCTGTCAAAGCGACCAGCCTGGTTCACCTCGCCTATGAAGCCGAACTTGCTGCCGGTCAATTCTTCGGCGACGGCAAGGCACGTCCTGGCCACCTCTTCATCCGTCTCGCACCTCAGTGTCTCCAGTAACACCTTGTTAACGGCCTCCAACAAGATACGTTGCCTGGTAACACTTTCCTCCGCTTTCTTGCTCCGGGTGACGTCCTCAATGCTCCCTTCGTAGTACGGCACCCGACCGTCTCCATCATGCACCGCGCGAGCAGTTTCCCGCACCCAGATGATCGTTCCGTCGCGCCGACGGAATCGTTTCTCGGAGCCAAGCACGACCCCACTTTGCTCCAGCAACTCCAGCCATTCCTTGCGATCCTCGGGATCTACGTAGAGCTCGAGCGCGTTGGTCGCCAGAAGTGACTCCCTGTCCGGATAGCCCAGCATCCGCACCAGAGCAGGATTGACGTCGAGGATCTGGCCCCCTTCACTGGACCGATAGAGCCCGACCGGCAGTCTCTCAAAGAGGTTGCGATACCGTCTCTCGCTCTCGCGCAGATTCTCCTCGGATTCCCTCAGCGCCTTTTCAGTCGCCCTGCGTCCCGGGGCAGGCGTCACCGACGCGGTAGGGGCACGTTCACCCTGCTGCTCAATCTCCAGCACACCGGACTCTGGCATCTCTCGCCCTCCACATCTGACAGGAGCACCTGTCTCGCTCGCTTGACTCGCGGCTACGGCAGCGGCGTCCACCTCGCCCCAGAGCCGCCACCCTCCCTGCCGCCCCAAAAAGGGGCTTCCTCCACCGAGTCTACGAGACCTACGACTCCGCCTACGTCGGCGCAATGTCGGCCCCGGACTATCCTTCCAAATCCCCTCGGCTCATTCGACCCCCTCCTCGCGCACCATCCGCGGTACCAGCCGTCCAATTCCAGGACTGTGCTTCATCTGCTCATCTACGTTGAGCTCCGACGGCACCTCGCGATCACCCTTCCTCGATTATTGTAGCCTATATCGGTGCAAACTGATGTAAACATGGCGTAAATTTGCTATGAGGTCCAACGGATCTCTCGTTGGCATGACCGCGCGTTCGACTTGTCTCACAGCGAGAGCTCTCGAAATCACGCTCAGAGCAATTGCAGTGCTCCAAACCGTTGCCAAATGCCTTGACTTATGAGGGGAGCTATGCTATAATTACCGCAGGCTCAGGAAAACGATTTCCCCTTCGCGCTTGCTGACTTAGTTGTTCACACTTGAATGGATGGGGACATGGGAGACAGGCTTGTGCTCCCCCCAGTCATCCTGGGAGGAGATCCCTTCAACCGGTTTCGCTTTCTCTACGACCGATCCCTGTGGTGGAAACTCCACGATCAGGAGTACACCCTCGGGGTAATGCGAGCCGCCTACGACGCCGGGTGCCGCGCCTACGACCTCTCGGACGAAAGCAATACGCGCCCATTCTGGCAACTGCGGGCGCAGGTTGAGGAATCTCTCGTAGGCTTCGGGAATCCCACCTGGGAGCAAGGAGTCTTCCTCCATGGGCGCTACCTCCAGCTCTGTCGTGATCGCATCCTTCGCACCCTGGTTGAACGCCCGCTGTTTCCCCCTCACATCGCAACCCAGATACGCGATCGTCTCTCACAGGAAGCCGTCATGGTTTTTGGGTACGCTCCTCAGGCTCCACTTCTGAGCGATGAAGAAATCGCTGATATCCATCTAGATGAGGGAGCCTTCTTGCGGCGGCTCCAAGAGTTTGGGAGCGCGTGCCAGTACATCTTTCTGGGCGGCAGCGATGCCGACTGGCTACTCTCGCTGGGTCGAGCAGACATTGTGCAACGCATGGCTATCCTGACACGCAAGAGCGGCTTCGTACCAATCCTGCTCGTTCACTATGCCTCTTATGTGATCCCCATTGCGGAGGCAGCCGACATTGACGTGGATGGATACGCTGTCCCCCTCAATCGAGATTGGAGCTGGTTTGACCGAGACGCTTGCGTGGACCTGGTGCGTAGCATAGACAAACCCTTTGTGGCCTTCATGCCGTTGGCCAGCGGCGGGCTGAAGCATGATGTGCGTGGGGCTCTCCGGTGGCTGTTGCACGAGATAGGGGTTGCCACAATCCTCTTCGGCACTGCGCGACCTGAACACGCGGCCGAGACGACGCGTATTGTCCTCAATCTAGTGACATAGCTTACTGTAGCATACACATGACTGGGGAATAAGAATGCCCGTTATCGAAGTAGAAGACCTGACCTTCACCTATCGTCGGGCTAAGGAACCCGCACTAGAACACGTCTCTTTCAGCGCTGAGGAGGGAGAGTTCATAGGGCTAATCGGCCCTACTGGCGCTGGAAAGACCACCCTTTGCATGGCCCTCACCGGCATCATCCCCCATACCGTGTTCGGAAAAATGCAAGGGACGATCAGGATCGCCGGGATGGACACCCGCGAACACGAGGTCGTTGAACTGACCTCCGTGGTGGGATTGGTGCTACAGGACGCCCAGGCTCAGTTGCTTATGACAGACATCGAGAAAGAGATCGTCTTCCCCCTGGAGAACATCGCCCTGCCCCGGGAGGAAATCGGCCGTCGCCTGGAAGCCGTGCTAAATCTGGTGCACCTCGAGGAGCTACGCTACCTGCATCCATTCTACTTGTCGGGTGGTCAGCGCCAACGGGTAGCCCTGGCCTCAATCCTGGCCATGGAGCCCAATATCCTGGTGCTGGACGAGGCCACTTCGGAACTAGACCCCGTCGGCGTGGAAGAGGTACTCGACGTAGTCTCAGAACTTAAAGCGCGTGGCAAGACTGTGATCCTGGTCGAGCACAACATGGAAGAGTTGGTCCGCTTCGCTGATCGCGTGATTGTGCTTGATCGAGGAGAGAAGATCGCAGACGAATCGACGCACAGCATCTTGACCAACACAGAAATGCTCAGTAAGATCGGCATCTATCCCCCTCAGATAACCAGCATAGCAACTCGTCTCCACGAGCGCGGTATCTCCATAGAGAAACTACCCCTCTCACTCAACGAGGGCATTGCGCTGCTCGATATGCTGATGGAAGGGAGACCGATATCGTGAACGACGTCGTGCTGCGCACCAAGGACCTCCGCTTCCGCTATCCAACGAGACAGGAGTTTGCCCTAGATGGAATCAACCTGGAAATCCATCGAGGGGAATTCGTCGCGCTCATCGGCCAGAATGGCTCGGGCAAGACCACCCTCATCAAACACTTCAACGGCTTACTGCGACCGACCGCTGGAGAGATCTTCGTAGACGGACAACTCACTGACGGAGTGCCAACCTCCCAACTAGCGCGCCTGGTGGGCTACGTCTTTCAGAACCCAGATCATCAGGTCTTCGCCGAGACGGTAGAAGAGGAGATTGCCTTTGGCCCCAAGAACCTGGGCTTTGACGAGGAACACATTGCGGAAATAACCCAGGAAGTCGTGCGAGACATGGGACTCGAGGATTACCTCGACGAGATGCCCTTCATGCTGGGCAAGGGACAGCGCCAGCGACTGGCAGTAGCTTCAGTACTGGCCATGGAACCGCAAATCCTGATCGTGGATGAACCCACGACCGGCCAAGACTGGCGGGAATGTATCCGCCTGATGGACTTGCTCAAACCGTTGAATGAGAAGGGACACACTATCCTGGTGACCACGCATAACATGAATCTAGTCTCGCTCTACGCCAGGAGAGTCATCGTGATGTTGGCAGGTAAGATATGGATGGACGGCACGACGCAGGAGGTCTTCTCGCAACCCGCGAAGCTGACCCCAGCCTACATCAAACCACCGACGCTTTACCAATTGGCTCATCGCTTCTGTCCTGAGGCTGACATATCGGCCGTCGTAACCCCCGAAGATCTGGCTGACCTGCTGTATGAGCGGCTAGGCGAGACCCAGGCTAAATCTCATGCGGGAGGGGAGGAATAGAGTATGACTGCTGTGCTCAATATGCTGGAGATCGCCAAGGCCAGATCTCCCATCCATGACCTTGACCCTCGCGCCAAGGCGCTATGGTGGCTATTCCTCATTGTCTGTCCTATTGTGGCAACCAACCCCATTATCCTGCTCGCCCTGACGATTTGGATATGGCTGATGGCTATAGTAGCTGGTATCTCGAAGAACATGTATCAGTTGCTAATCGTCACCTACCCTGTTATGGTGGGTTTTATCATATTGACCTGGCCGTTCTTCTATCAGGGGCAGCCGGACGATCACCACCTGCTCGATTGGGCATTCCTGCACATCAGCGTCGAAGGTATCCTCTATAGCATAGCTATGGGGTTGCGCATCGTGATGGCCCTGACCGCCTGTACCTTCTTCGTGATGGTGACCGATCTCATGGATCTGGCGGGGGCGTTCGGCGAACTGTTGCAGAAAGTCGGTATTTCCTATACGTTCCCTTTGATGATACTTAGCACCTTCAAGTTCTTGCCTGAGGTTAGTGGGGATTTCACTATCATCCAGGAGGCATTCAAAGCTCGCGCCGTGGAGCTGGAACAAGGTGGTCTGTGGCAGCGGATGCGCAAGCTGGCGCCGGTGGCCGTGCCCCTGTTTGACATCATGCTGCGTCATGCTAGCAGCATCGCTATTGCCCTGGAACTGAAAGCCTTCGGAGCCAAAAAAGAACGCACCTTCTACATACATCACGTCATGGGCGCGAAAGACCTGTTGTTCATAGTGTTGGGCGCTGTCGCGTTAGGCCTGTGCATCTATTTCCGTCTCACGGGCCTGGGCGGCGTCGAGGTCTTCCTGTAGCATCCCGAGATGCCCGCGGATTGCGCGGTCTCCTGACCTCGAAGCGCATCGAGGTCAAGACACCAAAGCACCCACCAGCGGGAATTGATGATCTCGGGTTCAGTTGAGCGGGGCAGAAAGGAGGTGATGCCAGAGCAATCAGTCAAGTTTGGGAAAGGTCTGTTGTCTTCTGTCTCAGTATTCAGTATTCATTTAAGGAGGTTGGACACAATGAAAGGGAAAAAGTTTACTACTACTGACA
>JAKLPW010000214.1 GCA_022013675.1 Anaerolineae bacterium
AACTTCTCGGCCAGACCCCTAGCGCGGCGCGGCCCATTCCACAGAGGAACGGCTGACGAACCCACAACGTTCTGCAGAGAATACTAGGCTGCTTCAGTTTTGTCAAGTGGTTCTGAGCGTCTCCTGACCTACTTGTTGGGCGAGCGTCTCCTGACCGAACCCTCTGACCGCTCGGTCAGGAGACCTTCGCTATCGGTTAGTTGGGTGAGCGTCTCCTGACCAACCCCTCCACCGCTCGGTCGGGAGACCTTCGCTATCGGTTAGTTGGGTGAGCGTCTCCTGACCGAACCCTCTGGCTGCTCGGTCGGGAAACCTTCGCTATCGGTTAGTTGGGTGAGCGTCTCCTGACCGAACCCTCCGCCTCACTCCTCTTCCGTCCACTCGAAACGCAACTCCAACTCTTGCCCGTACACCAGCTTCACCGCGCGCTGCACGAATCTCGCGTAGCGGTGCTCCAGGAAATCCAGGGCGTACTGATCGCGGCAGGTGATGGTCAACACCTCCTCTTCTGCATCCACGTATGCCTCAGTGAGCTTCACGAGCCTGTCCCAGACCGCAGGGTCAAGCTGCAAACTTAGTTCGCTCACAACATCTTTCCATTTATCATCTATTGTTCTTTGATGTTCTTGGTAGTTATTATTAGTGCCGTCCCAGGCATCAGGCCCCTTGTCCGCGTCATCTGGGCTACTGTCCCGGGTATCAGGCTCTTTGTCCGCGTCATCAGGCTCGGTGTCCCAGGCATCTGCCGAAGTGTCCAGGGCACCAGGGCTCTTCATTGAACCTTTCACCCGCGCCAGGAAGCGAGCATGATCCCGCTGTAGGGAGGGGCTCAGCCGGGAAACCTGCTCGGGTCGCAGCAGGGGGAGGGATTTGCGCACCCGAAAGATGTAGGTTGCGCCGTGACTTTCTCTCGCGCCGCGACTGGCATCGGCGCCCTGCACGCGCACGAGTCCCTCACGCTCCAGCACCTGTAGAGCACCGGGCACGAAGCGTTCGCGCCCGTGGTCGCGTCGCACCCTGCCCCGTACCACGTGACGGGAATTGTCCGAATTGGTCAACATGCGGCTCAGGCGTGATACCGAAGGCCAGGCAGTGTCCTTGCTGCCATAGCAAAAAGAGAGCAGCATCTCCCACAAGGCAAAGGCAGCGAGGCCCAGATAGGGCCGCCAGAAGTATTGGGCGTAATGGGGGATCATTACGAAACCCATAGAGAGACCGGCGGGATCCGAGTCCGTCCCCTGCCTCTTGTCGTTCTTCAGAGACATGCTGATGTTCCTCCGTTGGGCCCACGCGGAAGCCTCAGGGCGAACACACTTCGGCTACGCTCAGTGCAGCACGGGGTCGCCCCTGCGACACGCGGCGTCACACGTAGGGGCAGACCGACGTGTCTGTCCCCTCTCCAATGGGTGAGGAGCTTGCCCACATGTTGGGCGAGATCTCCTGACCGCTTGATAGGTGAGGTCGGTCGGGAGACCTTCCCTATCGTGAACTCTGCTGGTGAGGCCGTCGGTCAGGAGACCTCCTCCATCATGCGGAGACCTCCTCCATCGAGCGTTTCTCCCTGTTTACCCTCTCCTCTTCCCAGCAAATCTCGCACAAGCCAGGCTCCTCCACCAACAGTCCACAGCGAGGGCAGCGGGGGGCAGATGTGCGATGTTGGCACCAGCCATGACGCCGGCGAGGGATCAGAGCGCGTACCAGATACATGCGAACCGTCTCACCCGCGCAGCCCAGACGCTCTCCAATGAGGCGTAAGGGAAGCTTCTCCTGGTGATAGAGCCGCGCCAACTCGCTCACTGGGACAGTCAAGCGAGTCACGCCACCCGCCGTCTCGCGAGCAGAGCGCCGAGGAATATCGTAGAGACGCATGTTGCGCAGCACGCACGCCGGCGACACACCAAGCCGTCGGGCAATGGCGCGCAGAGAAAGCTCCTCATCCCAATACAACCGCCAAAGAAGATCCTCGCCTATATCAATCCGCTCTGTTGACATCCGTCTGCCCTCTACCAGAATGGGGTGCAACGCACTTGTTGTGGTAGGTGCGTTGCACCTGGCCGCTATCGCTCTCCCCCGCGCCTCTTCGTACCTTAGCCCCCTTTAGGCGTGCCCCTCCACTACCCGTACACCGCCACCACCACCGCCTGCAGGGGATTATGCTCATCGAACATCACCACCAGCACCAACGCACCGGCCGTCATATCCGCACCAGCGATCTCCAGCGCCACCGGGATCCCCGCCAGGTGAGCCGTCACAGCCCCCACCAACTCGACCGTGGCCACCGGCGGCGGCCCAGCCGTGAACGCCCGCACGATCCCTCGCCGAATCTCAGCCCCAGCTAACCCTAGCATCATCCACCATCCGCTCGCTACTCACAACCCCGTCCAACGTCTCGTAGAACTCCTTCAATCTGGATCGACCCCAGCCCTCCCAATCACCGGTCACTTCCGAGCTCACGTTGATGGCATCGATCACCTCGCGCGACTTCGTCAGCACACACCGGCCCGCAGCACCAACGATCAGCAGCTCGCATCCCATATCATCCGGCGTTGTCGCCGTTGCGCTTGCCAGACCGTTGATGGTATGAGCCTTCGTGTAGAAGACCCTGATCACTTCACTACCGTCCGGATCCGTGCCAACGTCCAGATAGAGTTTATCATCGTCGAGCATGTACCACTGCACCCAATTGGGAGGATGAGCTTCATCCGCCGAATCATATGGCCACCACACCCGCGTGACCTCCACCAACCCTGTCAACGTAGCCAGCGAATACTCACGTTCGTCAGCTACGTCGTTGATCGTCCCAATCGCTCTTTGCTTCACTCGATAAGAGTACACCGCCAGCGCCCATTCAATCGCGTCCTGGATCTCCGCCGTTGACCAGTACTCGTTAGCCGAATCCTTCAACATGGCTTCTATCGCATCCGTCATCGTACTCAACGTGTACGCCATCAATCACCCCTCCCGGATCGCGGGCATCCCTGCCCGCCCCATCAATCCCCATCGTTACACCGCGACCCTATCACACAGACCCCCAGGCACACCATCGCGCACACCAACCCCACTGCCACCAGCAGCCCTGCGATCAGCCAGACCAGTCCATTCAACATCGCCAGATAAGCACTAACCAGGTCGCCCATCACCTATACCCCCTACTGTTTCTCCAGAACACCAGGT
>JAKLPW010000215.1 GCA_022013675.1 Anaerolineae bacterium
CCCTGCGATGGCACAGGCCGCCAGCACATTGGCCACGTTGTGCCGACCCAGCAACTTGATCTCACCCATCCGACAGATTGCTCTTGCCTGCCCCTCTATCCGAACGTAGAGACGATCGTCTCGCAGGTAGCTTCCTCGCGCGACCTCTCGTTCCAAGCTAAACGCAATCACCTGCCCCAGACACTCGTTTCTTAGCTCCCACGCAGCGGAATTGTCTCGGCTCAAAACGACATGCCCATCCTCATTCTGATGTAGGAAAACGTTCTTCTTCGCCGCCACGTATGCGTCCATAGTACCGTGACGATCAAGATGGTTGGGAGTCAGATTGGTTATCGCCGCAATCGAAGGGCTCCACCCTTCCTCTGCCCCGTACTTGGTTCCGAATAGCTCCAACTGGAAGCTGGAAAGCTCCGTAACAACTCGATCTCCAGATTGTATCTCCTCCACCTTCGGAAGCAGGGGAGCCCCGATGTTCCCCCCCACGTATGTCTGCCAACCCGCCTCCGCCAGCATTCTGCCAACTAGAACAACCGTCGTGCTCTTCCCACTGGATCCAGTGATACCAATCACTGGCGCTGGACAGAACTGGGCAAAGAGCCGGGGTTCACTACTCAGCGGTATCCTAGCGCGCCTCGCCTTCACCAGGAATGGAATGTTCAACGGAACCCCCGGGCTGACGCAAATCAGGTCGGCATTCAGCAACTCCTCAGGATGCCCCCCTAACACAAACCGGATGGGGAGATCTTCCAGCTCACTGATAACCTCACTCAGCTCGTCGGCATCTTTCGCATCGCTAATGGTCACCGCCGCCCCGTGCCGGGTCAAGAACTGAGCCAAGGCTTTTCCCTCTCGCGCCATCCCAATGACGATGACGCGCTTGCCCGACAAGCCTTCAATGGTCATCTCGGGAACCCCAGTGCCAAGGCAGTACCACACAAGGCAACCATAACCGCTACCGACACGAAACGCTGCGTGACTTGTACCTCCGACCAACCTCCTAGCTCAAAGTGATAGTGTAAGGGCGACATGCGGAAAATTCGCCGCCCCGTGCCGTATTTCCGTCTCGTGTACTTGAAGTACGCTACCTGGAGAATCACAGACAGCGTCTCCACGACAAAAACGATCCCAACAAGCGGTAGCAGCAACCATTGTTCGCTCATCAACGCGATCGCGGCCAGCGCAGCGCCCAATGCCAAAGAGCCTACGTCTCCCATGAACACTTGAGCCGGATAGCCGTTATACCAGAGGAAAGCCAGGAGAGCCCCTCCCAATACACTGCAGATAGATGCCTCAACGGCCAGGCCCATCGAATAGGTGATGATACCATACGCAGCAAGAGCGACTACCATCATCCCTCCAGCCAATCCATCCAGGCCATCACTGAGATTGACGGCATTGGCCCATCCTGCTACCACCACTGTGGCCAGGGGCAAATACCAGAACCCCAGTTCCCATCGAAGACTCGTTCCGGGTATGTACACGCTGCCTCTCCCCAGGCTCCAATAGGCACCAACCGCAACCAGCAATCCGACCATCAACTGACAGGGGAACTTCGTACGCGCCTTCCATCCTACCCCAGTCTCATCCCGTAATCCTGAGATGTCGTCATAGGCCCCAAGGCATCCAAACCCAATTGTAGCCAGAAGCACCGGCCAGACACTGGTGTTCCCCCCAATCAGCAGTACCAGCAGCCATGCCACCAGAGGAAGCAAGAATAAGATCCCCCCCATCGTGGGAGTCCCCTGCTTCACCTCATGAGATCCAGGCTCGTCATCTCGAATATTCTTGCCGATGTGCCAAGCACGCAAGCGCCGGACAAGGCATCCGCCCCACGGTACTACGCTCATGAACGTAATCACTGGAAGAAGGATCACAAGTACCGCGCTCACTTCTCGTTTTCCTCCATGAGACCTGCCACGATCTCTTCCATGGCCATCCCGCGAGATCCCTTTACCAGTACTACATGGTTGGGATCCAGGACCTCTCGTATGCCGGCAATTATCGCCTCTTTATCCTCAGCCATGTGAACTGCAGCCCGGTCCATGCCCGCGTCCAATGCCGATTCGCCGATAATCCGCCCCAGTGCCCCCAGTGTGAAGAGAGTAGTGACGGTCTCCGCCGCCTTCCGGCCCACCTGCCAGTGTCCTTCCGTCTCGAGAGACCCCAATTCCAGCATATCACCCAATACGGCGATCTTACGACCCGGCAACTCCGCCAAGAAATCCAGCGCTGCCCCCGTAGAAGCGGGGCTCGCATTGTATGAATCGTCAAGTATGGTAGAACCGTTCCAGCCCCGTACCGGTTGCAATCGCACCCGAGCATCAGGATCGGCCAGTCCATCCATAATCTCGTCCCACGTCAGTTCCTCTACAATCCCCACCGCCGCGGCCGCTAGCGCCGTTTCCACGCTGTGTTGACCCAACAGGGAAGTCGCCGCCGGAAGAGCCTTTCCCTCATAGTGCAAGATGAAGTCTACGCCACGGAGCCCACGAACGGACACGTCAGTTGCCCTCAGATCCACGTCAGGTCCCAATCCATAGGTCAGGACTCTTCGCGCCGGCGTCTTGGCCGCCATGGCACGCACCCTCGGATCGTCACCATTCAGCACGGCTGCCCCCTCCACGGGAAGCGCCTGAACCAGTTCTGCCTTGGCCTGGGCGATCCGATCTATGGTTCCCAATCGTTCCAGATGAGTCGGACCCACATTGGTGACTACACCCACGTCTGGCAAGGCGATATTGGCCAGAAGGGCGATCTCACCGATATCGTACATGGCCATTTCAAGAACGGCGCGTTCTGTGCTGTTCGCTAGCCCCAACAGAGTGAGCGGCAACCCAATCTCGTTGTTGTAATTCCCCTCACTCTTCACCGTCTCATAGCATCGGCTCAACACTGCAGCCACTAATTCCTTGGTCGTGGTCTTTCCCACGCTGCCAGTGATCCCCACAACCTTGCACTTGGCATGCAGACGTCTCCAGTGGGCCGCAATCTGTTGTAACCCAGACATCGCATCTGGCACCAGCATACAAATGGGCTGGTGCAAGTCAGCAACCTGCCAACAGTCAGTACTCGACAGCGTAACGTACCCCTCCATCGGACGCTCAACTATTGCCCCCGCTGCACCTCTAGCGAAAGCATCGGAAACGAAAGCATGTCCGTCCTGGTGCTCCCCTCGAAGCGCTACGAAGAGGCTGCCCGGTGTAACCATACGAGAGTCGATTACGACATCCCTGAATATCATCTCGGCTTCCGAACTCACCGCCACCACATGGCCGGCGAGCCCTGTCAACACTTCTGATAACCGTATGAGCGCCACGCTACTCTCCCACCAGCACCACTGCGACTATTCCCATTCTCACCTTCTCGACGTGGGGGGAATACCATAATACGCGAATAGAGCTCGGGCCACCCGACTGAAAACTGGTGCCGCCACCACAGAACCATAGGAGCTCGTCTTTGGCTCATCCAGTGTCACCAGGATGGAGAACTGAGGGTCCTCAACGGGCCCAAAACCGGCAAAAGAAGCGATGGTACGAGTGGGATGATAGCGCCCCCCAATTGGCTTCTCGGAAGTGCCACTCTTACCGGCAATCGTGTACCCAGGCACTATCGCCTTGGGAATGTTAATCTTTATCGACTCAGCCAAGATCCGCGAGACCTCCCTCGCAGTCTGAGGAGAGATCACTTCTTCGCATGCCACCTGCGGCTCTATCATCCTCTCCTCTCCATCCTGGACGATCCGCTCTACAACATATGGCCGCATACGCTTGCCATCATTTGCTATCACGGATACGGCAGTGAGAACCAGCATGGGTGTGGCGCTTAGACCCTGTCCGTACGAGTTCGTTCCCAGATCCGACATATTCCAATCTGATTTCCCTGGTACACGCAACTCCCCCTGCAACTCCCCAGCAAGATCGATACGACTTGATTCGCCGAAGCCGAACCTCCGCATGTACTCGTAGAAAGCCGCCGGCTGAAGCATCTGGGCAATAGCCGCCGCTTCCACGTTCAGAGAGTAAGCTAGCACCTCAACGGTATTGACCAAGCCCCATGACCCTTTGTCCCAGTTGTAGATCGTCTCAGTCCCAACGGTGATCTCGCCCGTATCATTGAACGTAGTACTGGCATTGATAAGACCCTCATTTATGGCGGCCGCCACGGTCATCATCTTGATCACAGACCCTGGCTCGTAGATCCACGTCACCGAGTAGTCCACAAGATATGATCCGCGCTCGGGCCAGTACTCCGAGTAGCGGTTGGGATCGAAAGACGGATAGTTAACCACAGCCCGCACCTTGCCCGTGGAGGGTTCCATCACGATAATCTGGCCCCTGGTAGCTCCCGATTGAATCACTCCATCCCTCAGAGCATCGTAGGCAATTCGCTGTACGTTGCGATCGAGGGTAGTGTGTAAGTCGGCCCCTTCGCGCACCTGCGGCAGGTCCGAAATAAAAAGGACTCTCTCCGGCTCCTCTTCAGCAGCCTCTACCTCACTCCCTTCCAGCGCCTCCAGTGGCTGCTCCAGAGGCAAGGAAAACCCTTCCCATCCCTTCGGGTCTCTACCAGTCAATTCGGGTTTGTAGTATCCTTCGATACCGCTGACCCCCGTCACAGAGTACCACAGAGTCAGCCCAACGACTGGACCGAAGAGTTCGCCCTCTGGATAGTACCGGATGAAGGACGGCTCAAGTTCAAGCCCGTCCCGACCCATTTCCTTGACCTGGCAACCAATTTCATAAGGCATAAGAGTATCTATGACTATTCTCTCTGGTTTGTCGGGTTCATCTGGTTCATTGGGCTTTAGCTGTTCCACTAACTTTTCTGGGGCCGGTATCTCCACGATCGCCGCCAAATCTTGCACCAAAGCAAGACGATCAGTGATAGTCTTGGTAGCAGTTATCTGACTTGGAACTGCAATCAGCTTGTATACCACGGTATCCGATGCCAGGTAGTGCCCTTCATTGTCCAGAATACTCCCACGGGTACGGAAGTCGGTCTCTCCTATCGGGTACCAGGTTACATCTTCCTCACCTGGGAAGACCTGCAAGTACATCAGGTACAGCACGAGGACGAAGGCCAGCCCAGTGAGTCCGGCGAACAGCAAGCGAATGCGCCGCAGTCTCCTGTAGTGCAATTCGGTATTCATAAAGTGTCAGCCTCACCCAGGACCCCTCATCAGAAAAACGCCGAACAAGATAGTCAATCTTCCACATCCCGCACGGAGAGATGCACAGAGAGAAGGCTACTGTGCTTCTTTCGCTTTGATGGCAGCCAGGTCAATCCACTCGCGGAACTGGTTTAGCACATCCTCTCCCCAACGGGACACCCGTGCCGCAACTCCCTCCTCCGCTCCTTCACCAGCTAGAGGGGGCCTCTCCTCCATTGCAAAGGAGTCCTCTCTCGTATCATCGCTCGGGAGAGGTGCATACGAGAAAGCAATGTAATGCGGTTCTCCCACAACCATATATCCCAACTCCCGGGCCCAGAGGGAGAGATTCTCACTGGCTCCGGTTCTCGCGATCTGAGACCGTAGATAAGCGTTCTCCTGGTAATACTCTACTCGATTGATCCCCAGCACCCAAAGACTGTGTCGAAGAACATATACTTTACTAGCTTGACCGACGTAGAGAATCCCGCACAGACCTACCAGAACCAACAGGGCAGCAATGAAGCCCACCGCTCGGAGATCTACTCGCGACGCACCGGGCCGGTTGCTACCTACTTCCTGGCGGTAGGTTCGGTACGTAGTGGCCGGCTCCCTGGACACGGTCTACCTCCTCATGGATTTTCTATCCTGGCAGTCGGGCCGCAACTCGCAAGCGAGCGCTCCGACTGCGAGGATTATCTTGCACTTCCTCTGCCAAAGGGCGCACAGGACGACGAGTGACAATCCTCAGGGTAGCCCTATGATCACACATGCAAACCGGCAACTCTGGAGGACATATGCAATCCCGAGACTCGTGCTGAAAGAAGCGTTTCACAATCCGATCTTCAAGGGAATGAAAGGAAATCACTAACAGACGTCCCTCGGGAGCCAACAGGTCTACTGCCTGTGGCAAGACCTGCTCCAGAGCCTCTAGCTCCCGGTTGACGGCTATCCTGAGAGCCTGAAACGTCTTCGTCGCCGGATGAATCCGGGTCCTGCGTCCCACTGCCCTGGAGACTACCTCCGCCAACCTGGCAGTACGCGTGATTGGTCGCGCCTTCACGATGGCACGAGCAATACGCCGCGAGCGTCGCTCCCCGCCATATTGAAAGATGATATCCGCTAGGTCCGACTCCAAGAGCCCATTGATCAAGTCAGCAGCAGTTTCTCCTTGGGAGGGATCGAAACGCATATCCAGAGGGGCATCGATCTGAAACGAGAACCCCCTGTTTTCATCGCCTAGCTGCAATGATGAGAGCCCCAAGTCCAGAAGGATGCCCTGCACACCCAAAAATCCGCTTTCGGTAGCAATGTTCTTCAGGGAGGCAAAATTGCCCTGAACGATATCCACTCGTCCAGCATTATGTTGCAGCCGCACTCTCGCAATCGCAAGGGCTTGCGGGTCTCTGTCCAATCCTAGCAGTTTGACTGTAGGCGCAGATTGGGCTAGAATAGCCTGTGCATGGCCACCCGCCCCCAGCGTTGCGTCAATATACCGCCCACCAGACTGGGGTTTTAGGTTCTCTATGACCTCTCGCAACAGAACTGGCTTATGTGCTGCCCATTTCTTTTCGCCACCGATATCCACATTGCCGCCCTCTGGTACGGGGAAGATGCAAGCCTGTTTCGCAGGGGGCAAGTGGAGGGAAATTGATATGTTGCTTCAGATGCCCAGATCAGCGAATCTGCTTGCTACGCCATCTCCGTTGTTCTCGAAATCGCTCTGCACTTCCGCAAGGCGTACCGCAGCCCAAAGCTCCAACCGACCTCCCTGCCCAATTACCGCAACCTCTCCATCTATCCCCGCGATGTCCAGCAAGAACCGGGGGATCAACACCCTCCCTTGCGCGTCCAGCCTGCAATCAGCCGCGTCACCCAACAGGAAGCGCGAGAAAGCACGAGCAGCGTGGTTGGTGATCAGGAGTGCATTGATCTTCTCTGCCAGACGCTCCCACTCTGACATTGGAAAGACAAATAACCCGCCATCCAGCCCCCTTGTTACGACCATGCCCAGGGCAAGATCAGGACGATGCCTGACAGGGATCGTCAGGCGGCCTTTCTCATCCAGAGTCCGAGAATCGCGACCAATGAACATTTGTTCTAACACTTCCCATTTCGACATTCAAAATAAGGATTTTTCCCCACTTCTCACCACTTTTCACCACGCATGCCCACATTATACTATACTTTTCTCCACTTGTAAACCCCTAGACTGGGGCACCAAAGAGAAATGGTAGTTGCTTGAAGTGCATACCATATATTGTATGTTCTTCGGTCAGAATACCTATATATAGTAGCTGGGGATGAGAATTCAGTCGTTTTCAACATCTTCGCTCCTCAGAGCTCATCAAGCATAATTTTAAGGTTCCAGTATAGAGATTTAGCTCTTTTCTTCCCACCACGGCGTGACTCCTCCCCGGTGAAAAGAAGACCGTAGTCATCCAGTCCCCTCTTCCCACTTCTTGACCGTGCCATTACCTTGTGCTATACTCCACGCATGACTACAATACAGATATACGGGATCAAAACACTCGAAGACGCCCTCGCTATCGCCGCCATGGGGGCCCAGCACATCGGCCTGGAAGTTGAGTCCGATCCGGCAGACCAGGAGACCATACGCAGCATCATTGAGCGTCTCCCTTCGTCAGTAACCACCGTTCTCCTTCCCCTTTTCACTGACCCGGACGAGATCATAGAGGTAACCAGCATCCTCGCGCCCGATATCCTCCACCTCTGCGCAGACGTGGACGAGTATAGCGAGAAGGGTATGCAAAGGATAAGAAGTGGGCTCCCCAGCATTCAGCTCATGCTCTCCGTCCCGGTCGGGCCACCTGGCTACGCTGATCGTATAGACTCCCTTGCCATAGCGCTCGAGCTGCAGCAAAACGCAGACTTCATCCTCCTCGACACGAAGTTCCCAGATAATGAGGCAGGGCTTCCTGGCTGGATCGGTGTCACCGGCAAGGTGCATGATTGGGAAGTGAGTCGTCGCATCGTTGAGCGTTGCTCCGTGCCAGTCATCCTGGCGGGAGGGCTAACCCCCGATAATGTCACAGAGGCCATACACACGGTCCGTCCGTGGGGCATAGACTCAAACACGCCACTCAACTTGCGCAAAGGGAAAAAGGACCTCGATAAAGTACGAGCCTTCATTGAAGCAATTCAACATGCATGATCTAACAAAATGCAAAACCCCCTTCATCATCGAAGGGGGTTTGTTGTATTTGGTATCCAAGGTAGCCGATAAGCCGAATCCTGTCCCCTGGCGCTAGACCAGGCCTGGTCTAGCACCAGGGTGACGGTCATCCATCTAGGGCGGCGGTTGCCCGGCGCCTCCTGCGACCAACCCGAGGGCAGAGGACGAGCAGCCCCCTGGCGAGTTTCCCCGCCACACCCTCCTATTCGGTCTTGCTCCCGATGGGGTTTGCCTAGCCAGCTCAGTCACCTGAGCTGCTGGTGGTCTCTTACACCACCGTTTCACTCTTACCGAACTGCGTAGCAATCCGGCGACCTGCTTTCTGTTGCACTATTCCGTCGGGTCACCCCGCCTGGGCGTTACCCAGCATCGTGCTCTGTGGAGTTCGGACTTTCCTCAAGTGACTTCCTGTTGCCAGAACAGCCACTCGCGACCGCCTAGCTCCCTTGGTACCAAACAATATATTAACACAGGGCATACAACATGTCAAATACGGTTCGCCGCGGGTGTCGACAAAACCCACTCGCCAGACTTCGGAAGTCTTCAGCGAGACAACAGTTGCCTGCAATCTGATTGGGAACCGCACAGAATCCAGTACACCTCCGGCACGCGATAGACTTCCGAAGTCTTCGTTGGACTATCCCCGCGCTTGCCGGATCCACTCCAACACCTGTGCCACGTTGGCCGAAATCGCAGCAAAGTCACCGGCAGCAACCAGATCCTTACGGATTAGCCTAGACCCCATACCGACGCAGGTCACTCCCGCTTTGAACCAGCCCTCTATGCTTTCCCACGTAGCGTCAACTCCGCCGGTCGGCATTATGCTCGTCCAAGGACAGGGCCCCCGCACCGCCTTGACAAAAGCGGGGCCCCCCACCTGCGTGCCCGGGAACACCTTCACAATCTCAACTCCCAACTCCTCAGCAGCGGAAACCTCCGATGCGCTGCCGCACCCGGGAGAATAGGCCACCTTGCGCCGGTTGCAGACCTTGGCAACCTCTGGATTCAGAACCGGTCCTACCACGAAGTTTGCCCCGCAGGAGATGTACAACGCAGCCGTGCCCGGGTCGATCACCGAACCCACACCCAGGATCACTTCTGGCCTCTCCACTGCAAAGTGTCTCACCAACTCGGCGAAAACCTGAAAGGCCAAATCGCCTCTATTGGTGAACTCAACTACCCGCACCCCGCCATCTGCACAGGCAGCGACGATATTCTTGGCCACCTCTACGTCGCCGTTGTAGAATACCGGCACGAGACCGGCCTCCACTATGGCATTCAGTACGTCAAGTCTCTTGAATCGTGCCATCTCCGCTCCTTTTTCAGCCCGTTAGCGGGCCACACGCCCCGATACGTCCCCACCCATGAGCTTCTCCACTTCCGCAACTGTCGCCAGGTTGAAGTCCCCAAAGATGGTGTGCTTGAGGCAAGATGCTGCTACAGCGAAGTTCAACGCGCGCTGCACGTCACCGTCATAGCTGCGCAGCCCATAGATCAGTCCGGCCATGCACGAATCGCCCCCACCCACCCGATCGACGATGTGCGTTATGTCATAGGTTGGAGCCACGA
>JAKLPW010000022.1 GCA_022013675.1 Anaerolineae bacterium
ATCGGCGCCGACGTCATCGGGCTTGGGCAAACGCGCGCTTTTGGTTTCAAGCAAATCGCAGGAGCCGTGGTCGGGGTGCTGGTGGCCGCAATTGGGAGCTTCATGGCCTTACAGAAGCAGACCATCTGATCCAAAGCGTCTTGGTTCTCAACCTGTTTCCTCGAAAGCTGAATCTTGAGACTAGCGCACGATGACAGGGTCCAGCAGAAGATAGTCCCCCACAGCCTGACCCCCCAGAGTTATCGGTAGGCGTGTGCTATCCTTGATGTGATACATTCCAATTTTCACCTGATATTCTCCGGCGCGCGCATCCAGCGGTATGAGGACCCCGTAGTTGTCCAGCACGGTCTCGCCCGGCTGCCAGGTGTTGGTCAGTCTTGCTCCGCCCCCAGGCTCAGAGTCGCGCTGTGAAACGAGCTGCCCTTCGCCATCCAACACGTGAACGAAGACTTTGTAGCGCCGGAGGATTGGCTGCGTAGCCTCCCAGAAAAGAGTAAGCTGCAGAACATCACCCGCGCGCACCTCGGCAGAAGGCAGGGCATATCCGAGCAAACGGATCGAATCTCCCAGCACGGCATCCAGAGGATACGTTATCTCCGTGGGAGGCTCCTGCGGGACGGCATACACCGCCAGGCGTACATTGCCGTGCCACTCATCCAGCGCCTTGTAGGTGTGTGCATCCAGCCAACCTTCGATGAAACGATCCTGGTCGCTTTGATCCGTGGCCCACAGAATAGCAAACACGCGCTCGTGGCGGGCAGCTATGTCCTGCAATTCCGCTTCGGTCTCATCACGGCGCAGAGGACGATGGCGAGGCAAAGGGTACATCGGCAAGTCCCCTCGGTAGTAGTGAGCCACCGTCTCGATCTGGCTGGGAGCATTGATAATTATGGCGTCGTTGGGCCCAGCAGTGGCCTCGATGTAACGCACGATTCCACGGTAGTCGTCGCGGGCATAGCGGGGGTCATGATAGAGATTGTGGAGGGAGAGCCCTGATGCAAGAATCACGAACAGCAAAACAGACGTGAGAGCAATGCTCACGGCCCGGCGCGAGAATCTGGACACCAGAGATGTGACGGCGGGTGCACCGTGTGCCACCAGGATATAGAATCCCGGCGAGGCCAGCAGCAAGAACTTGGGATTCCACAATGGGCGCTGGCGAGATAGGATGTAGAGAACCAATACTGGAACACTACAGTACGACCAAGCGACCAGGGAACCCTTCATTCCGTCACGGTCTCCCCTCAGCACTCCGTACATCGCACCTAGTATGGCCAGCAGCCCGAAGCCCGCGGCGATCGCTCCCGTGGTGGTGCTTATCTCCACTGTGACGCCCAGGCCAAAAACGAGTAGCGTGCGTTGGAGCATCCAAATGAAACCAAAAGGCTCACTCACAGCGGGCCAACGCCCCAATTGCTCCCAGGTCATCAGAAGCCACGGGCAGTAGAGTCCCACGATAGCTATCTGCATCGCAGCCCAAAACGCCAGGCGTCTCAGTACAACCTTCCCCTTCAGTTGACCAGTGCGCCACAGGCTATGACCTATGACGAGGATCCAGCACAGATTCTGAGCCAGAAGCAACGAGAACGCAAGATAGTGAGTGTAGAGGGCCGCGGAGGTCACGAGCACGTACGCAATCGGGAGGTACCAGGCTTTCCTCTCGCCTTTTCGCGCATCATCCTTGCCCTCCGCATCCAGAATGGTGACGAGGAGAAACGTAGAGACCGCACCAAGCATGGTCGCAAGGATGTACATCCGCGCTTCCTGAGAGTAGTACACCTGGAAAGGTGCGAGTGCGGTCACGAATGCGGCCAGGAGACCGGTGCGGGAACCATAGAGCCTGCGCCCCAACAGGTATACCAGGGCTACCAAAACCGTCCCCAGCAAAGCAGAAAGAGAGCGGGCCGCGAACTCACTGGTGCCAAAGATGGCCACCCAGAAGTGCAGCGCGTAGTAGTATAGTGGGGGGTGGATATCGCTGGCGGCCAGACGAGTGATGGTGCCCAAGTCTGCCCCAACAAGCTGCACGGTGGTGCCTTCGTCGTTCCATAGGCTTTGGGCACCCAGACGATAAAATCTCAGTGCCAGCGCCAGCAGCAAGATGGCAGCCAGCTGAAGGGTTGCTTTGGTCGTGCGGGGACTTCGTCCGCTTCTTTTGGTCGCATCTTCCTGCTGGATCATGGGTAGAACGAGACTCCTTCCGCAGCGCACCCCCGGGTACCAGGGCCTGCAACAGCATGCACTAGAGTGTCATCCGCGGCGCTTTCGGAAAATCATGCTGCCCAGCAGCCAAACGCAGAAGAGTGCCGCCCCAATCGCCAGTTGGCAGAGATACTTTGGCAAGGAGCTGCTGCTGCGTTGCACCACGAGCCCGTCTATCACCACCGGCCCGTCAGCGACCCTGATGTGCAAGTGATGCTCGCCGTCTTCCAGCCCCGTCGCCAGATTGATGATCACCTGGCGTTCATACATCATATTGCTAGACAGGGCCAAGTCGCTGTCTGGGGCTCCATCCACGCTGTATAGTAACGCTCCCATGCCCGGAGCTCGCACAGTGACAAGATAGAGACTCGTGCCATCGAAGGTAACGTCCAGGGTGTTTCCGGGGTCCTCCCCCACGGCGAAACGGCCTAGCGCCGCACTTCCGTTCTCCTCCTGCCGCCAGGATCCGTGCCAATCAATAGCCCAATGATCCTCCTGATGATAGCCAATGTGCATGACAGGGGGTCTGTTGGCATAAGCACTCATGGTATCATATACCGGCAGCGGAGTGAAATCGGGCTCCACCATACGGAAGTAATAGAAGGTCTGATCAATCTCCGTATCCGTGGCTCGCTTGAAGAACCAGTAGTTCATCACGCCCATCCAGGGCCACTCTCGCTGGGCACGCTCGTAAGCCTCAACGGCGTAGCGCGCCTGTTGAGCCAACGTAACACGGCCAAAGTTAGGGGTCTTGGGAAAATCCGGTGGCAAGGCATTCCATCCCACTTCCGTAGCCCAGATAGCTTTGTGGGCATCGCCGTTGCGCACCATGATGTCGCGGATAAGCTGAGGTCGGGAGAAGTTGGTTCGGTCGGGACTGGTGCGACGATCCATGGGGCCGGTCCAGAGCCCATAGGCCATCACTCCCATCACATCGAAGTAGTCCCTGACACCGGCGTCGTACATCTGCTGAAGATAGACCAGATCGTCCAGATTGTTGGGTCCTTCCTCCATCGTCTGGGCCAGGCCCGCGCTGAGCACCACACAGTCCGGATCAGCTTCCTTGGCTCGAGTGTAGGCGACTTTGAGCAATTCCACGTACTCCGCTGCGTTCACGGGCCGGTCGCCCCACTCATGATAGAGATTCGGCTCGTTCCATATCTGATAGTGGCGGACCTTGCCCCGGTAGCGGCTCACCACTGCGTATACGAAGTCGCCGAAGTCCTCGTAGTTATCCGGTGGGGCCAGAGAACTGGCTGCGACTCCCTCCTCGCGAGACCAGGCCGGAGGGTTGTCTAGCCGGGCGATGATCTCCAGACCATACTTATCCGCCAGGTCCACGATACGGTCATACTTCTCCCAGGCGCTCACATCCCACTTATGATCCCAGAAGTCCCCCTTTTCGGAGATCTCGATGTCCTCCCAGGGAAACTGCTGCCGTATCCAACGGAATCCGGCCTCATGGATCATACTCAACGCTAGCTCAACTTTGGCAGGCTCCACCTCTTGTTCCAGGAAGGTATTGATGCCGAAGGGATTATCTCCTGTATGAGCGATGGGGATGTAGTCGCGGGTATCGGGGGCCGACTGACAGAGGGTCAGCAGAGCCAGAGCCACGGAACCTTTGATCTGTTCGAGGTAGTCCTCTTCGCCGGTCCACCCGTAGAGCAACGGCGAGATGACCGGTCGCAGGATCACAACCACCAGCGCGGAGATAGAGATGAGGAGAGCCAAGGCCAACAGTACCACCCGGGCCCTGCGCGAGAGTCGAGGGGGACCTGAGCTACGGCAGGGTAACGAAGCTGACAACGAGTCACATCCTCCTTGAGTATCTCACCCCCGGTCAGCCCTCTCTCTTTGCCGGGGTTCTGCCTGCCCCTTGTCCGGTGTAGCCTGGAACTTTCAGAGACACGATCAGGCAATGGCTTCTGTCGAAGAGACGCGTCTTCAGACGCGGATGCACTTCGCTCTCCGTGGCGACTGTGATTACCGTTGACAGTCCGGCATTGAAGCGATGGTCGATTAGCTGCAGAAGCTTCTCCTGGGCCCACGCGGTAGCACTGACTGTGTTCAGGTCGTCCAGGACCAGGAATTTCGCGTTTCGTATCTCACCAAAAGCCTTGTCGAATGAAACGGAGCTGGAGGGGCTGAAAGTAGCTCTCAGGTGATCGAGGAGATCGGCCACGACGACGAATAACACCAACTGCCCCTCCCCCACCAAGTGACTGGCAATCGCCGCAGCGAGGTGGGTCTTGCCCGCGCCGTATGGACCGGTCAGCACCAGCCAGCCTTGAGGGTCCTGGGCATAGACTTTGGCAGCCTCTCTGGCGGCTCGCAGCGATCGGCGTTGCTCGGGCTTCAGGTTTTCCCTGCTCCGTAGCAGGAAGGTCCTGAAGATCTGGTGACTGTGCAGGCTCAGGCTGCTCAGGTCCGACTGCTCGGCCATGGAACCACGGAAGTCTCGAGCCAGGATGGTAACGGGGTTCACTATGTCCGGATCCGTCAGTCTGGAACGCAGTCGCATCTCAATCTCCTCCGGCGACTGATTCGTCGTAATGACAGTGGGGAGCCTCGCGTTATAACGGTAGTTCAGTATCTGGAATAGCTTCTCGCGCGCCCAGGGAGTTGCGTTCTGGGTACCCAGGTCATCCAGGACCAGGAGAGGAGCCGTCCGCACTGAATCGAAGCGCTGATCGAAGGAGACGGGACTGGTAGGGCTGAAAGCGGCCCGAAGATGATCGAGCAAGTCCGGTACTACGACGAAGAGAACGGGGTGGCCTTGTTCTATACGGCGATTCGCTATAGCAGCCGCCAGGTGAGTCTTGCCGCAACCATACTTACCCCGAAGGATGAGCCAGCCACTGGGCTTGGCAGCGTATGCTTCAGCCGCCTCATATGCTGAGCGCAGATTGACACGGAGCTCCTTGTTCAATCCATAACCATCAGGAACGAAACTATCGAAGGTCAGGCGAGAAAGGAATCCCAGGTTGCTGGCCGCGCGCAGGTCCAGCAGGCGCGCGTCCTGGAGTTCCGTCACCTTGCACTCACAAGGGACAGCTTTTCCGAAGTCCGGATGACCCACGGGCACGTCGCGGCGCAGGAAGCCCTTGCCCCCGCACAAGGGACAAACGGAAACATCGCCAGATTCATCCCTACCGCGCTCTCTATTGGCCTTTGATGTGTTTCTCGTATTCATCTTTAGTGTACCAGCCTCGCTCCCCTTCGGCCCGGTCTATGTCCTCATCCTTGCCGTCACTGGCCCAGCGCTCCAGTATCGCCTTGATGTAACGCCATTTGCGCACGTTGCTGCCTACCGCAATCCTGAAGGCTTCTTCAATCCAACCAAAGGGGTAGGTTTCCTGTGCCTCCCGTAGTTCTTCGGCAATCATCGGCTGCAAGAGACCGATGTTCTGTTCATAGAGGACGAAGACCGTAGGACGTTCCGTGATCACATGCGGCTCCCTGAGTTCTTCCATGCCGGGCAGGGAAATCTCACCCAGCTTGACCTTCTCAACCGCCTCTCGTCCTTGCTGCGTATTTATGAAATACCACACTTCTCGTTCTTTCCCCTGAGCAGTCAGACAAAGAAGCGTTCCCCGGGCCACAGCTCGCTCCAGCGCTTCGCGAAGCACGTCCTCCGGATTCATCCCCGGGGCACGCAACCCGCGCAGCAGCGTGCCATCGTGCAGCAATTCCTTCCGGGCCATGCAAAGCGGATACCCTTTCTTACGGTTGAGCTTCCAGAAGAGGTGCAGGACTACCTTCAGCTCCGCCAGGTCATCTATAGCGGGGAGCAGATGGCTAAAGAACATGTCTGGCAGCGGGGTGAAGCACGTTTCGCCCGCCGGGAAGCCGGGAAATCCCGTCATGTTTCGTACCCTTCGTCATCACGATAAACGTCCAGATCCAGGAACCTGGTCAGCTTCTTATCAAAGAAAAGCTCTACCTTACCTGTGGGGCCATTCCTATGCTTCGACACTTGGATCTCGGCTATATTGGGGCGTTCAGTGTTCTCGTTGTAGAGCTCGTCACGGTAGATAAACATGACTATATCAGCATCCTGTTCGATTGCACCCGATTCCCTGAGATCCGCCAGGACGGGATGTTTGTCCTGTCGCTGTTCGACGGCTCGGGAGAGCTGTGAAAGAGCCATGACGGGCACATCCAGCTCGCGGGCAAGGCCTTTGAGTGCGCGTGAAATGTACGAGATTTCCTGCACCCGGTTCTCGCTACGCCTTCCGCTACCTCCCTGCATAAGCTGAAGGTAGTCAATGACAATCAGGTCAAGCTTGTACTCGGCAGCCAGACGGCGGGATTTGGTACGAATCTCCATAGGGGACGGAGAAGGCGTGTCATCAATGAATAACAGAGTGTCAGACAGGACTCCGGTCGTCTTCACAAACTGATCCCACTCCACACCACGCAAGTCACCAACCCGCAAGCGCCGGGAATCAATACCCGTCTCAGCGGCCACCAAACGTTGCACCAATTGCTCTCCTGACATCTCCAGCGAGAAAAGCGCCACAACGGCCCCCATACGCAGGGAAGCGTTCTGCGCTATGCTCAATGCCAGGCTGGTCTTTCCCATGCCAGGCCTACCGGCTATGATTACCAGGTCCGACTTCTCCAGCCCCCCCAGCAGCCTGTCCAGATCGATGAACCCGGTAGGCAGGCCCACGACCTCTCCCTGATGCTGGTGAAGATACTCGATCCGATCGTAGTACTTATCTAGCACATCACGGATAGGTTGCAGCGAGTGTGAGAGCCGCCGCTGCGATATTCCAAAAAGGATCTGCTCCGCCCGATCAATGACTTCGTCTGCCTGGTCGGCCCCTTCGTAGGCCAGCCCTGCAATTCCGCCTGCGGCCTGGATTAGCCGGCGCATCAATGCCGTCCGCTCGACGATGTGGGCATAGTGCTCGACGTGAATGGAAGTTGGCACAGAATTGATCAGGGAAGTGATGTACGCCGGCCCTCCTACCAACTCAAGAGCCTCCCTGCGCTCCAGTTCGTCACACAACGTAATGAAATCCGCCGGTTCGCGCCTTTCGTGCAGGTTTGTAATAGCTTTGTATATCTGCTGGTGAGTCTCTCGATAGAAATCCTCCGGGTGCAAGAAAACCGTCACGCGAATGACGGCGTCCGGGTCTATGAGCAAACTCCCCAGAACGGACTGCTCAGCTTCTATGTTCTGTGGAGGTAATCTCTCAGTATCCATTCGGTTCGTACACCTTTGTCCCAGTAGTTAAGCAGGGGGAAAAACAATAGAGTCGGAGAAACGGTGATGGCTATGCCTGTACAAATGCCTGTACATATGCCTGTACATATGCCTGTACAAATGCCTGTACAGATGCCTGAAGATAGTGAGGTGATCTAGTCCAAATCGAGACTATCCACGAAATCGCGGAAGGCTCCCAGGCTATCATCCTCCTCTTGCTCACCCTCAATCTCCGCGCTCCTTCCAATCTCCGGGCTTTCGATGATGGAGGCCTGTTCCATCACTTCCTCAGAGACGAAGACCGGCGATTTCGTCCTTACTGCCAGAGCGATAGCATCGCTGGGCCGCGAGTCTATGTCCGTGATTTCCCCGTTCACCTCCAGGACGATGCGAGCGTAGAAAGTGTTGCTACTCAAGGCATTGATGAGAACATAAGAAACAGTGCCGCCCAGTTCCAGGATAATACTTTTCAGGAGATCATGCGTCAGGGGCCGAGCGATGGAAGCCTCCCCCAGTTCCAGAGCAATAGCGTCAGCCTCAGAAGGCCCAATCCAGATGGGCAAGTACCGGTCTGCGTTTCGCTCTTTCAACAGGACCACGCGTTGGTTGGAGATCAAGCTAACCTGCACGCTATCCACCGCAAGCTCTATCACGAGGAACCTCCTTAGACCACTGATGGCCTCAGAGCATTTCCTTGACGATTATACCACAATCACGAACCCCACACAAACCTGAGCGCCGTTTTTCAGGGCAATCGCATTTATTCTTTGCTGGGCTTCGCTTGACAGACAGGCTAGGCCGTGATATTCTAGCTTATGCACAGGACAAGGGGATAATCCACCGCGCAGGTTCACGTTGAACCGTGGTTGGAGCAATTTGAACTGGGCAAGGAGAGTATCATGTGGCGTGAGTACTTGTTTCCACAATCAGTAGCGGAAGCACTGGAGATGTTGCGTGCTCACAACGGCAGTGCCAGGATCATCGCCGGAGGAACTGACCTTGTACTGCAACGCAAAGAGGGAAAATCCACGGCCGTAGTGGCCGTTGACATTAGTCGCATCCCGGGCCTCAATGGAATTGAGGTTACAGGAGATCATGTCCGCGTCGGGGCCCTCGTGACCCATGCGCAGGTAGCAGCCGCTCCTCTAATACTTGAACGGGCCGCTGTGCTGGCAGAAGCCTGCAGCAAAGTGGGAGGACCACAGACGCGTAATGTGGGCACCCTGGTGGGCAACGTGGTCAATGCCCTGCCGGCGGCCGATAGCGCTATCGCCCTGATGGCGTTGGATGCCGAAGTCGAGGTAGTAGCTCTTGAAGGAAAACGGTGGCTACCCTTGAAGGAGCTCTATCGGGGCGTAGGTCAGTGCTGTGTGGATGCCTGCTCCCAGATAGTCACTACTCTGCGCTTCAGATCCCTGGAGTCTTCCTACGGCAGTGCCTACGAACGCCTCGCCAAACGGCGCTCGCTGATCCTGCCAATTCTCGCGGTCGCTGCCGTGGTAGGCGTAGATAATGGCCGCTTCAAGGAAGTACGCATCGCCATGGGTCCCGTCGCTCTCGTGCCGTTGCGCGTCAGTGCGGCAGAGGATTCTCTGCGCGGACGGCCCATTGGCCAAGAGGCGATCAAACAGGCGGCCGCCAAGGCGCTAGCGGCTGCCCAGCCCCGCGATAGCGTGCTTCGCGGATCCAGGGAATACCGCCAGGCGATGGTCGAGGTCCTTGCACGACGAGCTCTGACCCGCGCAACAGTGGCGGCAGGTTACTCCTTGGAATAGAGTTAGGAGGCAACGATGCCAATATTGACAATGCTGTTGAACGGCAATGAAACTAGTGTCGAGATCGAGCCCGGAGAGTTGCTGGCGGACGTGCTTCGAGACAAACTGCATTTGATAGGGACGAAGATCGGTTGCGGGGAAGGTGAATGTGGAGCATGTACGGTCCTGGTGGATGGTCTGGCAGTTACTTCCTGCATCTACCCGGCCCTCAAAGCAGATGGCCGACAGGTAACCACCATCGAGGGACTGCAACAAGACGGCAAGCTCCATGCCATTCAAGAGGCATTCGTCGAGTGTACCGCCTCCCAATGCGGGTATTGCACGCCCGGGATGATCATGTCCGCTTACGCGCTGTTGAATGAGAACTCCGATCCCAGTGTAGAGGAGATCAAAGAGAGCATATCCGGCAACCTGTGTCGCTGCACCGGGTACTATCAGATCGTGGAGGCGATCCAGTCGGCTGCCCAGAAGCTGGCGGAGGAAGGAGGAGCCTCATGAACCCGTCAGTCATAGGTCGCAGTGTCTCACGTCTGGACATCCGCACAAAGGTTAAGGGACAGCGCAAGTATCCTCAGGATTTCTACAGGGAAGGAATGCTCCACGCTGCCGTTGTCTGGAGTGCCTATCCCCATGCCCGCATCGTGAGCATAGATACCAACGAAGCGGAAGCCTATCAGGGCGTCATTACCGTCCTTACGCACAAGGATGTGCCCGTCAATGAATACGGCATCATCACTATGGACCAGCAGGTGCTGTGCGAGGACAAGGTGCGCTGGCTGGGTGATCGTCTGGCTGTCGTCGTTGCAGAAACGGAGACCATCGCACGGGAAGCGGCCAAGCTGGTATCGGTGGAGTACGAGCCGCTGCCAGTAATGGATGACCCACGAGAGAGCATGAAACTGGGCGCAGTCCTGGTGCATGAAAAACGCGACAGTAATGTCCTGGGATACATGCCCATTCGAAGAGGCGACGTGGAAGCGGGGTTTGCCGAAGCCGATGTAACCGTAGAAGGCTACTACTTCGCGCCTCACGTAGAGCACGCCTACCTGCAACCGGAAGCTGGCCTGGGGTACATCGATGACGAGGGCCGAGTTACTGTGGTCTGCGCATCCCAGTGGGCCTACGATGATGTGCACCAAATGGCGCACGCGCTTGACCTCCCGGAGGATCGGGTAAGAGAGATCATTCCAGCAATCGGGGGCGCTTTCGGTGGCAGGGAAGATATCTCACTGCAAATTCTGGTGGCCCTGGCCGCGCACGTTACGCGCCGCCCGGTGAAAATGATCTGGACGCGCGAGGAATCGATCCGAGGACACGGCAAACGGCATCCATTCTACCTGCGCTACAAGCACGGGGCAAAGCGAGGCGGCACCTTGGTCGCCATGGAAGCGGAGGTAATCGCCGATGCCGGAGCCTATGCTTCAACGAGCGCAGTCGTGCTAGCTAATGCCACAAGCTTCGCTGCCGGGCCTTACGTCATCCCCAACGTTCACATTGATGCCTACACCGTGTATACGAACAACGCCGTAGCCATGGCCATGCGAGGCTTCGGAGCAACACAGATGCCTCTGGGCTATGAATCCCAAATGGATAGGCTGGCCGAAGCCTTGAGCATGGATCCTGTAGAGCTGCGCCTGAAGAACCTCTACGAGGAAGGTTCCATCGCCATCACGGGCAATCCCGTGACCAATGGCATAGGTGCCAAAGAACCATTGATCCAGGTGGCACTCGCTGCCGGATGGAAGGAAGAAAAGGGACACTGGCGTGCCCCCGCAATAGGGCCGCCGTGCCAGCCACATCTCCGCCGAGGTCTCGGGGTAGCCTGCGGCTACAAGAACGTAGGCTACAGCATGGGCTTCGACGATAAATCGGAGGCCATCATCGAGCTTCGTCTGCGGGAAGATGGCTCAATCGCCTCTGCCCTGATCAGGACCGGGGCTTCTGAAGTGGGGCAGGGGGTATCCACCGTACTGGCCCAGATAGCCGCCGAGACCCTGGGCATCCCCTTCGAACGCGTGCGGATGGCATTGGTGGATACCGCCCGCGTACCCGACGCTGGCTCCAGTTCTGCCTCGCGGCACACCTACATGTCTGGCAAGGCAGTTCTCTTGGCCTGTCAGGATGCTCTGCGAGCCCGCGACGCCGTGCTGCGAGAAGAATCAGGGCAGATGCGGGTTGAAGGACGAGCGCTTTTCCATGGCAGAACCATGCGAGCCACCACGCCCTTGGACCCGGAGACCGGCCAGTGCGAACCCCATATCGCCTATACTTTCGCCGCTCAGATCGCCCTCGTGGAAGTCGACACCGAGACTGGTGGAGTGGAAATCATCAAGATGTGGGCGTCCACCAACTGCGGCAAAGCAATCAATCCGGCCATGGTCTTCGGCCAGGTAGCCGGCGGAATCCATATGGGAGTGGGATACGCTCTGACAGAGCATTTCATTCAGCAGGAGGGATGGATCAAGACCCGCACCC
>JAKLPW010000216.1 GCA_022013675.1 Anaerolineae bacterium
GGAGCAGAAACCCGAGGTGCGCAAAGCGGGCGGCGTCTACTACACGCCCAAGTACATCGTGGAGTACATCGTCGAGCACACCGTGGGCGAGCTGTGCAAGGGCAAGGTGCCACGCCAGATCGCACGGATGCGCATCCTGGACCCGGCCTGTGGCTCGGGCTCCTTCCTGCTGGGGGCCTACGAGTATCTGCTCAACTACCACCTGGACTGGTACGTCGAGCACCCCACCAAGAGACAGCGGCCCGAGATCTACGAGGGCCGGGGCGGCGAGTGGTTCCTGACGACCGAGGAGAAGAAGCGCATCCTGCTGAACAACGTCTACGGCGTGGACATAGACCCCCAGGCGGTGGAGGTGACGAAGCTCTCGCTGCTGCTGAAAGTGCTGGAGGCTGAGACGAGGGATAGCCTGGGGCAGCAGTTAGAGCTGATCCGCGAGCGGGCGCTGCCGGATCTGGCGAGCAATATCAAGTGTGGGAATAGTCTTATCGGGCCGGATTTCTACGATGGGGAGCAGATGTCGCTGCTGGATGCGGAGGAGATGTATCGCATCAATCCGTTCGATTGGGAGAGCGAGTTCCCTGACGTCATGAAGTCAGGTGGCTTCGACGTAGTGATAGGCAACCCGCCGTATATCCGCATCCAGCGGATGAAGGAATGGGCACCGTTGGAAGTCGAGATCTACAAGGAGCGCTATCTCTCGGCGCGTAAGGGAAACTACGACATCTATGTGGTGTTTGCCGAGCGGGGACTGAGATTACTGAATGAGCAAGGCCGGTTGGGGTTCATCCTCCCGCATAAGTTCTTCAACTCCAAGTATGGCGAGCCGCTGCGCACTATGCTGGCCCAGGGAAGGCACCTGGCCAAGGTCGTGCATTTTGGCAATCAGCAGGTGTTCGAGGGAGCGACAACCTACACCTGCTTGCTGTTCCTCGACAAGGCAGGGAGCCAGAGTTGCCATTTCTTGAAAGTCTCCGATCTCGCTGCTTGGCGTGCCAATCAACAGAGCACAGAGGGCACGATTCGCGCATCTCGTATTGCAGCACGGGAGTGGAACTTCGTTGTGGGAGACGGTGCCGATCTGTTCTACAAGCTAGATGACGTGAAGACGAAACTGAAAGATGTAGCGGATAGAATAATGCAGGGCCTGGTCACTGGAGCCGATCCCGTCTTTATCTTGAGAGTCATAGGCGACGAGGGGTACTACTCGGAAGCTATACAACAAGAGGTTCCCTTGGAAGAAGCGTTATTGCATCCACTGTGCAAAGGCTCTCTGAATATTCGTCGCTACCATGTAAGTGATGTTACGCGATACATTCTTTTCCCATACAGGCTGGTCCAAGGCAAAGCTGAGCTACTATCTGCAGTGGATCTGCGCGAGGAATACCCGGTCACCTGGGAGTACCTCAAGACCAATCGGCGAAGGCTAGAGGAGAGAGAAAGGGGCAAGTGGAAGCATGAGAGATGGTATGCATTTGGGCGTTCCCAGAACCTTAGTCAGATGGAACAGCGTAAGATACTAACGCCCAGTATTGCCAATTCCGCGTCCTTCACACTGGACGATGATGATTGGTACTACTTTGTGGGAAGCGGCGGGGGCGGTGGTGGAGGCTATGGAATCACTCTCAAGCATGGTGAATTCATTGCCTACCAGTACCTACTTGGCTTGCTCAACTCGCAGCTTCTCGACTTCTATCTGAAAAGGGTCAGCACCCCCTTTAGGGGTGGGTACTATGCCTACAGTAGGCAATTCATCGAGCAGCTTCCCATCCGTGCCATCGACTCCGCCGACCCTGCCGACGTGGCCCGCCACGATAAGATGGTGGCCCTGGTGGAGCGGATGCTGGCCCTGCACAAGCAACTCGCCGACGCCAAGACGCCGCGGCCAAGGACGCCGATGGCCAAAGAGTTGCTCCAGAGGCAGATCGATGCCACGGACCGGCAGATCGATCGGCTGGTATACGAGTTGTACGGGCTGACGGAGGAGGAGATAGGGATTGTGGAGGAAGGGAGCTAGCCTTGTACTTCTTCTACTTCGGCTAGTGTGAGGATAGACGCACGCACTCAGTGTGTTGCCTGCCACGGTGGGTCCAGGTGGCCCATGTGATCGCATTGCGTGGCCGATTATATTAACGTATCGCGTAAATACTATTGACAAAGGATCGATTATTGGATATAATATCCTTAGATGAGGGCCTCAGGCGAACCGTCAACAGTGAGAAGCGCCTAAGGCGCAAGTTCCCTGGTCGAAGGGGCAAGCTCCTTCGGCAGCGTCTGGACGAACTACGCGCCGCCGTGACTCTGGAAGATATGCGCGGTCTTCCGGGACGGTGTCACGAGCTGAAGCACGATCGGACCGGCCAGCTAGCTATTGGCCTCGAACACCCCTACAGGCTCATCTTTGAGCCTGCCAATAACCCCATTCCGCGTTATGCCGGTGGCAACCTGGATTGGACTCGCGTGACGGCTATCAGGATCATTGAGGTGGTGGATTATCATGACTGAAAGCATGCTCAATCAGTATCTGCCGGATCAGGTGTCGCCTCCTGGTGACACACTGGACGAGCTCCTGGAAACCCGAGGGATGACCCAGGCCGAGTTGGCCGAACGGACCGGACACCCACGCAAAGTGATAAATGAGATCGTCAAGGGCAAAGCCCCTCTGACACCGGCGACGGCCTTGCAGTTGGAGCGCGTTCTGGGCGTTCCCGCCCGCTTCTGGAACAACCGCGAAATGCACTACCGTGAAGCCCTGGAGCGCCAGAAGGAGCGACATAAGCTGCACAAGCACTTGCCGTGGCTCGAAGAGATGCCGTACAGATCAATGATCAAACAGGGGTGGATCGAGAAGCGCGACGACAAGATTGATCAACTGATCGAAGTACTGAAGTTTTTTGGAGTCGTGTCACCGGTTCAATGGGACGAGCACTGGTGTAGTGCTCAAGCAGCGTTTCGCAAGTCGCCTGCCTTCCAGGCGGATCCGAACGCTGTTGCGGCGTGGCTGCGACAGGGTGAGTTGGAGGCACAGAAGATATACTGCCAGCCGTACGATAGAAAAGCCTTCCGGGCGGTTCTGATTCAGGTTCGCCGCCTGACAGTCGAGCCGCCAGGAGTGTTCCAGCCAGAGGTGGTGCGCCTTTGTTCTGAGGCCGGTGTGGCTGTAGTGTTTGTACCCCAGCTTCCGCGGACAAGGGCCAGCGGCGCGACACATTGGCTTTCGCCCGACAAGGCTCTGATCCAGCTCAGTCTACGCTACAAATCGGCCGATCACCTGTGGTTCAGCTTCTTCCATGAGGCAGGTCATATCTTGAACGATGGGAAGCGAGATGTCTTCATAGAGGAAGGGCGGAACGGCGAGGGTCCGGTGAATGAAAAGGAGAGGAAGGCCGACCGATTTGCCGCGAATTTCTTGATCCCCCCGAAGCAGTGGGCAGGTTTCGTGGAATCCAGGATTTTCACCGTGACTTCTATCAAGCGCTTTGCCACCGAAGTTGGGATTGCCCCCGGGATCGTGGTGGGCAGGCTCCAGCATGATGGCCATATTCAGCCCAGTAGCTGCAACTCGTTGAAGGTGCGTCTCGAGTGGGTAGAGTCCCCTGAAAAACTGCCTGCCACCAGCCACTCGGAGGGAGACACCTGAGTAGGCCTCCAGCGTACTGGGATGAAACTGCAAGCTAGTGACTGCTCTCGTCCCCCGCCGCCACGGGTCGGCTCCAGCGCTAGACACCGTGGTGAGCTTCGTCGAACGATCGGTGCTACACCAGATTCGCCAGTTCTTACGCCTGGTCGAACGATACAACCTCACAATGGGAGACGAGTCATGAAAGACTATCACATCAATCTATAGCGAAGATGATGACGGGTACATTGCGGATATCCCCGACCTGGAAGCCTGTTCGGCCTTCGGGGAGACGCCCGAGGAGGCACTGAAGCAAGTCGAGATAGCCAAGGAGGCCTGGCTTGAGGCGGCTCATGTTGAGGGAAAAGTGATTCCGGAGCCCAGGTATCGGCCGCTCATATACCAGGTGGTCGCCTAGAATCTGCCCTGCCCGACGCGGGCTGGTGCCTTCCCATTGGCATGATCACTTGAGGTGCCACGGCGAGCGTCGCCCTGATGTGGCACAACGGAGGCCCCAGCGGGGCGATTGGTGTCGCCGCACAGATTGCTGCCCGCGGCCACAGTCCCCGCCAATAAGGATTCTCGGTGAGTGCCAGGACTGGCGTGAGTTCGGCGAATACTCGATGCTGCCGACCGGCAGATCGATCGGTTGGTGGTACTAGTTTGTACGGGCTGACGGAGGAGGAGATTGGGATTGTGGAGGAGGGGGCGTAGGCTGGCGCCTCGGTGCTATCCGTGGCCTCTGTGCCTCTGTGGTTCTTTCTCTTTTTCACCACGGAGACACGGAGAACACGGAGAGGGCACGGATGAGGGACAGGGAGTAAGGAGTAAGGAGTAAAACACAATGCCCGATATCAACGAGACGATCGTTCGTCACTTCTTTGAACTGACTGGGTTCCTCGTACGGACCAACGTAAAGTACAAACTGACCAAGGCCAAGGGCAGCGGGGACAGCGACATCGATCTGGTGGTCTACAACCTGGATCCCCACAAGGACCACCCTCCACACGATTTCGTGCTCGCGCGGGACGATGTGCCGGGCATCGAACGTGCCATCGTGGAGGTCAAGGGCTAGCACAACGATGCCTTCACCCGAGGTACCATCTCTTCCTTCCACGAGGTGTTCAACTTCGTCCAGCCTGAAGCGATTAAGGCCGCATCAGAGTTCTTTCGTGGGGCCGACTTCCACCGAATCCTGGTTATCTCCAAGCTCTCTCTCGTCGAGGAGAACCAGAGAGCCGCGATCGAGCTTCTCAAGGCCGGGGGGATTGACCACGTGATAGAGTTCGCCACGATCTTTCACTACATCGCGAAGCGGGTGGAGGAGAAGAAGAACCCCGACTCTCAGATCATGCAGACGATGCGGTTAGTGAAGATCTACGGGATGGGTAACGAGGGAGACGGGGCGGAGTGATTCGTGGCAGATTCCTGGCGTTGCGGCTGCAAGAAGAAGGGTGGGTATCAGGGTACGGCGGATCGTTTCCCGGTGCCAGGACCTTAGCCAAACAGGCGATGCCCCCCCGACCCTGCCCAGCACCGGCCTGAAGCTCCGATGCTGGACAAGCGCTGCGCACCATACTACCGGTGATCACAGACTCTGAAGCCATACAGCGGGTATTCATCGTGGAGCTGCCTACTCTTGAATTGCAGTGCGTCGAGTCTGGACCAGTATCTCGGAGGTATATGAGAATAGTCCGGTGCACCGGGCACGCGAGAGCGGTAGTAGTGGTAGTGATTGGCGAAGAGTGCGGCTGCGATGTTGTCGGCGATCTGCAGCCCGGCAGTCAACCGTGAATCGGCAAACAGTGGACTCTCAGCTAGTTGGGTAAGGAGACGGCCGGTCTCGTGCCCAAAGATGTAGCTGAGGTACGATACTGCAACATCCAAGTCTAGTGACTTCATTCGGCTATCCGCGATTAGTATGCCCTCATCATAGGTGCTGCTCTCAACCAGGAAAGCATTGAATCGCTCGGCGAGGTACTGGAGGCCCATGCAATAGCGCGCTTGCCTTCCCATCGGATTCGCTTGATTCTTAAGGAATGTGATGGCAAAGGCTGTTGCCTCGTACCGTTGACCAAGCTCGAAGACCTTTCCCAAGAAAGCGTGTCGGCGTTGACTGTCCTTGTTACGCGGCGAGCACAGTTCGTTACCCTTGACCTCCCAATGTTCAGCCCTACGCGCACTTGCGGCAAGCTCCTTGGCAAAGAACTTCAGCTTCATTTGTAGGTACTCCCGATCAAAGTGCCGCCATTCTGACAACGGCAGAGCCAATGCAAACAAACAGAAGATGGCGGTTTGTCCCCTGTCGGGACGAATAGGAATAGAGTATCGCTGAGAGCTACCGGCTTCGTCGATATAGAAGACGCAGGTACTCACGTTAAACCTCCGTGGCTCGCTACAAAGAAAGGCAGCCCACTGACGCAGGCTGCCTGGCTGTGTACAGGCACTTAGACGTGCTGGCGCACAGATGTGCTAGTCTGCACACACATACATTGTACTACGCGGCGCCACTTTTGTCAAGCGCTCCGTATTCATTCACGTGAAATGCTACTGTGGTACCATGGTTCTTCCAAAAGAAAGTGTCACCGGGGGAACCATGCCAACAGAAATGAGAATGAACATTGTCCCAATACTCACAGGAAGGAGAAGGCAGCCCGGTGACATTGTCATCTGACTTGACAGGTACCGATAGGGGGCTTCGAATCCGGCACGGTGGCCCATAAGCACTGGTTCAGCCATAGAATGGACCGAATCCACGTGGAACCCCCTGACAGGATGTACCAAGGTCAGCCCGGGATGCAAGCATTGCTACGCCGAGCGGATGGCCCGGCGCCTTCGGGCCATGGGACAGCCCAACTACGCCAATGGCTTCGCACTGACCCTGCACGAGCACATGCTAAATAAGCCGCTGGGCTGGAGAAACCACTGGGTTGGAGGAAACCGCTTGGCCGGAAGAAGCCCAAGATGATCTTCGTGAACTCGATGAGCGATCTCTTCCACGTGGATGCGCCCCTCGAGTTCATCCTAAGCGTCTTCAATGTCATGCGCCGTGCCTCGGGGCACACTTGCCGGGCACACTTGCCGGGCACACTTTCCAGGTGCTGACCAAGCGGTCGGCGCGGCTGCTGGAACTAAATCCGGAGATTGACTGGCCCGGCAATGTCTGGATGGGCATCAGCGTGGAAACCCAGGACTACGCGTTTCGCATTGAGAACCTCAGACAGACTGATGCCCAGGTCAAGTTCCTGTCATTGGAGCCACTCCTGGGGCCATTGCCCGGGCTGGACCTGCACGGAATCGATTGGGCCATCGTGGGTGGCGAGTCGGGGCCTGGGGCGAAGCCATTGGCAGAGGAGTGGGTCGTTGATATCCGAGACCAATGCCTTGGGGCCCAGGTGCCTTTCTTCTTCAAGCAGTGGGGCGGAGTCCACAAGAAGCGAGCGGGGCGCGTCCTAAGAGGACACATCTGGGATCAGGTGCCTGTTCTGGCAGGTGCGGGCTAGGATACGGGATGCAGAGCTGTCGCTCTGCATGACGCGAGCAGCCACGCAGTTGGCTCAGTGTTCTCCGTGTCTCCGTGGTGAAGGATCGAGACCTTTAGGGTTTTGAAAACCCTAAAGGTCTTATTAGACGGCGCGGAGTCCCACCCCGCCCCTGCACCCAAGCCGGATTCATCCGGCGCGGCTCTCTAGCCCTGGCCTTCATGCAGGGACGACTCGGTGCTGGGCCGGCTGCGAGGTGCTAGAACAGCGGCGCGGTGGGTGAGAGAGCCCTTCCCGCCCAGGTTGCCTTCCTCGATCCACTTCTTGGCGTTGTCCCAGGCTGTGCCAGAATGGGCCATGAATATGGCCATGGGGAAGGCGGTCACGATGCAGCCGATCAGCATGCCTCCTACTGCCTCCGCGCCCAGAGCGAAGCCCACCACCAGTGGAGCGCCAACGGCCATGGCACCCGGAATGAAGAGGTTCTGTAGGGCTGCAACCGTGCTGATCTCGACGCACCTGCTGTACTCGGGCGTGGCTTTGCCCTCTCTCAAGCCCGGTATGCGCTCGAACTGATCCCGAATCTCCTCTACCATTAGGGCCGCGGTTTTGCCCACAGCCTGCAGGCAGAGCCCGCTGAAGGCGAAGGGCAGGATGCCGCCGATCATGAGTCCCAGCACCACCGGCGGGTCTGTGAGAAGGACCAGATCGAGCTCTGCGTGCAGCATGTAGACCAGGAAAAGGGCGATGGTCTCGAAGCCTGCGTCGCCTATGGCGAAGCCCTTACACACTGCTTTGGTGGTATTGCCGAGAGAGTCGAGGGCGTCGGTGGTCCTACGTACCTCGGTGCCCATGCCGGCCATCTCCGCAATGCCGCTGGCATTGTCCACGATAGGGCCGAAGGCATCCAGAGTGACGATGAGGCCGGCCAGCGATTGCATCCCGACCGCCGCGACGGCCACGCCGTATGCGCCAGCGAAGTTGTGAGCGAGGAAGACAGCACCGCCGACGATGACTATGGGCATAGCTGCGCTCTTCATTCCCATGGCCAAACCACTGAGTATAATGGTGGCCGAGCCAGTACGGGACGCTTCTGCGATGCTCTTCACCGGTTGTTGATGGGACGAGGTGTAGTACTGGGTGATCAGGCCCAACACTAACCCAGCCGCTATCCCTAATAGTGAGGCATAGATGATGCCCGGATCGGCGAACATCGTCGTCGCCAGAAACGCGGCAGCACCGGCGACGAGGACTCCAGCGGTAAGCAAGGCGCGGTTCAGCGCTACCCGGGGGCTGGCAGCCGGCCACATTCTGACCAACTGAATGGCCACGATGGTGGACAGGATGCCGGCAGCCTGGAGTACCAAGGGGTAGGCCACGCCGTTGGCACCGAGTCGGTCTGCGCTGATGACTCCGATGAGCATCGCCGCCAGAAGACTGCCCACATTGGACTCGAACAAGTCCGCGCCCATGCCGGCCACGTCACCCACGTTGTCGCCCACCAGGTCCGCTATCACCCCCGGGTTCCTGGGATCATCTTCCGGACAGTAGCGCGAGAATGCCGGCGAGGGGTGTCAACAACTCGAGTGTCATGCTCGACCTCCGGATTCATTGTAGCATCCAGCGACGAGCGCACCTCCAGGTCGGATGACGTCTTCGTCAGCGAATGCCCCTGTACAATGCCCGGGTAGGCACGTGCCGGGAAAAGCCCAGCATCATTTGCTACCTGGAGAGCGGAGTATACATGCCCAGGAATGATCTGTCAACACGGGCGAGTCGGGTAACACTTCTACCCCCCTGAAGACTTCTGAAGTGTGGCGTGCGGCCTTTTTCAACATCTTCCTTCAGGCAGGTGCGCCCAGGCCCCCTCCCTAACCCTCCTCCTGTGCTAGCCGCACGCACAGGGGAGGGGACCGGAAAGATCACCAGTATTTTATGTCCACCTGCGACTTGGTCATCGCCGACAACATGACCGCGTCACTAACTACGTTGGCTCGATATCCATCCTCAAACGTAGCACCATACGGACCTACGTCCCTGTCGTTGACTATGCAATCCAGCAGGTGGGCAATCTCGTGCACGAATGTATGCTCCCAGCCTATCACGTGCCCCCGCGGCCACCAGTTGGATATCCAGACGAAGCGGTAGTTGAAGCCCGTCATGTGCTTGACCCCTGACTTCTGGGCAGCTTCCCACATGGCCTTGGCCTCCTGGGCCGTACGCGCCAGTGGCTTCTCACACAGCACGTGCTTCCCCGCCTGAAC
>JAKLPW010000217.1 GCA_022013675.1 Anaerolineae bacterium
CATTTCGCCCAGGTCAAGGTAACGCGGACTGACTCGCAACTGAGGTGGTTCGGCGTGGCGTGAAACGACCCGGGTTGGAGCTTCCTCTCTGGGTTCGTGGCTGCGTGGTTTTTCTGCACGCTGCAATTTCTGGACCGGGACTTTCTCCACTGGTTTGGCGAAGGATAGCGATTTTCTCCTGACCCAATCAACAATAGGCAGCGCTGGTTTGTCCTCGTCGCCCCAGAGGGCGTAGCGGAACTCCCGCAATGACGGGAAACGTGATGCTGGATCTCTCCGAGTTGCACGTGTCACGATTGCCCGCAGCTCGCACGAGTAGCCTCGCGAGTAGCCTTGGGAAGATCGAGGTTGTCGGAACGTGCCTGAGGAGCCTACTTGCTTATCAGGAAGACGGTGAGTAACCAGAGAATCCAGTACACGTCCCAGAGCGTACACATCGGATGTGAGGCCCGGTGCTGTCACGTGCCGCTCACGCGTTGCATCAGACCATGGTACGAATAATCGAGTCAGTCCGAAATCCACGAGAGTCACGAGACCCTGCCTGGTGATCATGACATGGCCCGGCTTCAAATCCGAGAAGAAGATGGGAGGATCCTGGCGGTGGAGATAGTCTAACACGTCGCACAACTGCGCGCCCCAGTTACGGATGACCTCCTCATCGAGGGAAAGAGATGTCTCCTTGATGATGTGGGCCAGATTCCATCCGTGAACCAGGCTCATGACAACGTAGTACTTGCCCTTAGTGGAGAAGAAATCAATGATTCGCGGGAGGTTGGGCTGCTCGATTCGAGCCCACTTCTCGACCTGTCTGGTGAAGGCTCTCCCGGCCTCATGACGTTCTTCTGCTGTGATCAGAGCCGTATCCGAGATCTCCTTGAGCGCGTATGAGATACCGTCCGCCGATTGAGTGTCAATCACGCGATATACGGCGCTGATTCTACTCCTCGAGATAAGGCCCTTAACAGTGTAGCGCCTTCTCAGCTTCTGGTACGGAGTAGTCTGAAAAAGTTGAGTAAAGAGCTGGCTGTCAGCCGCACCGGCCACCTGCGGGTTGCACCGGGGACAGCGTTCAACGCTCCACGATCGCGAAGTGCCACACCTTGGACAGACTTGTCTCAGAAGGAAACCGCAAGTCTGACATCGTTGCACATTGCCTGGGTTTGTGTAACCACACTTCGGGCATAGTTTCGTCATGTTGCTCCGCTGAGTCTATTTCAAAGTAGGCCTGTATCTCCGGCTATTATACTCCACAAAGATTTCCTTGCCCAGTATTCACTACTAAGTGACGCGCACGCACCACGGGCGATACGGCCTTAACGTCCGATAGACAAGCTATTAGACATAACGACTAGAGCTGCCAGAGGGCTGTGCCCTAGTTGTCCCTAATCCCTTTTTGTCGCTTGCGAGGCAGCTTCGCTGGGTGTGTGCCCATATGTGGCGATCATATCTCCCAGGCGTTCCTCGTCTGTCTCCCAGGCATAGACGATACGTGTTGTGTCAGGGCGCTCATGGCCAAGTAGCGCCGCAACCCACTCCAGTGGCATTCCCTCATCCAACAGGTCCTGGGCGCGACGATGCCTAAGTGAGTGGGGGGACGTGTTCTGATAGAGTCCCTCGGCCTTGGCTGCTTCCTTCACGATATTCCAGGCGTGGGCCGGTGTGAGAGCCGATCCCCGGTTGCGACCGTGGGAAACAAACAGAGGAGCATACACATCGTCAGTGCGTTCACTGACATATTCCTGAATGATGTGTCGGGTCTCGTTGGATATGAAAACCGTGCGGGGTCTCCCGTTCTTTGTGATGGTGAGGCGCACCTTGTAAGCTCGTCCGTCCAGCACGTCCTCGCGTGTCAGTGCCAAGGCTTCACTGACTCTGGTTGCGGTATCGTAGAGGAAAGCCATGAGCGCCCTGTTACGCAGAATGATCAAACGTCTCTGAAGGGGTTTCTCAGGCAGTTCCTGGCGCTGATAGTACGTAAGAACCCGGATGACATCCGGATCCACCGGCCTTCTCACGTATGCCTGCCGTCTTCTCCCTCTAGTGCTAGTAATAAGGCGCACCATCCGTTCGTAGCTCACATCCTCAGGTAATAGCTCATTTAAGTCGAGCCAGTTCATCAGATGGCGGGCAGCGACAAGGTATACGGTCTGGGTTCGTGTCTTGGTCTCCCCCAGAGACTGGTCATGCGCAATCCGTCTGCTGGCCGCGCGCTTCGGCTTATAGGTTCGGCGCAGCCACCGATTGAACTCCGAGAGCGTGTCCTCCGACAGAAGGGAAATGGGGTAGGGGGCTAGCGCGTCCTGAGAGAACCCGTTATGCTTCTCCTCCTTCAGGAAACGCAGGAATGCTTGGAGGCCGCAGCGATACGTACGCTTGCTCAGCGGTCTCAGCTCAAGATCCGCCAGTGTTAGCTCGACAACCTCATCCACGCTGGTGGGGAGCTGGGAAGGGAAGGTATCCTCGTTCATGGCACCTCCGTGTGAGTCGTGTATCGTATTTTAGTTAATGCTTCATAAATATAATAGCATCATTTCCTCAATTGTAGCATATATGCCCCTCCTTGTCAATTATGGTTCTGTACAGCACACATACTCCAAGGAACGACGATAGACGAGCCTTCTGCAAACTCTCGTTATGATTACGGTGTCAGTCCCACGCCTTTATTGGATTCAGCAGATAATTCCTACAGAACACCAGGGCTTAGGCGAGCGCGCTTATCTCGACATTATGTATAGGGAGTCAATGATCGGACGGCAGTTATGTCAGGAGTTTTCACACCTAGGGAGTGTTATGTAAAGTACGTCAGCAATTCCCTCCCCTGCCCCATTCTTCAGTTGGCTGGTTTGAAGAGTCTTAGAGCCGCTTTGTTTTCCCGTTGACGACTATGGTTGACTTTCACGCAGATCTGCCCTAGAATAAGGGGGTACCTACTCATGCGATGTGATCCTTATAAAGGGCATAGATACCTGCAAAGGAGATAAAGCGATGGAGAGGAAGCGTATCGTTGCCGGAGCGCTCGCTGTGCCCGTCTTGGTATCTCTTGTAATGTCCATTCTTTTTACCTCCTCGTTCCCTGTTGCGGCTGAACATATAGCCCTGCTCTATGCACTCGATGAGACGGCTCCAGCGAGGGACGAGTCCGCCCATCCTCCGAGTCATATAGTGAAGCTGATATTCATTCATCACTCCTGCGGCGAGAATTGGCTGGATGACTACAACGGCGGCTTGGGCATCACCTTGAGGGACAACAACTACTTCGTCAGCGACACCAACTACAGTTGGGGACCGGACGGCATCGGTGACAACACTGACATCGGTCATTGGTGGTCCTGGTTCATCGGAACAAGCAGCGTCAACTATCTGGGTACCCTTTACACCGAATACAGCCAGCACACGATCTATACGAGCTACTCGCGTCTTCCCAGTGACCCAGGCGGTGAGAACGAGATCATCATGTTCAAGTCCTGCTACCCCAACTCAGACCTCTTGGGAAATCCAGACGATCCTTCAACAATCGGAAGCAATCCACTACGGGGGAGGGATTGCGGTCCGCCACACCACACCGTGGGCAATGCGAAAGCCATCTACAACGATATCCTGGAGTACTTCGAGACGCGGCAGGATAAGCTGTTCGTGGTGATCACCGCGCCCCCCATGCAGGACCCGAAGTATCCCGCCAACGCTCG